>NZ_RAWL01000055.1:0-29914 GCF_003668885.1 Corallococcus sp. AB049A
GGTAGCCCCTGCATCCCCTGAAGCCCCCGGCCGCCGGCGCTGAGCGTCGGCCGGCCGACGTCCGCCTGCACGCCTGCTCGTCCTCCTTGACGAGTGACGCGCGAATCTGGCACCTATGCCATCCATTCAGTAGCCTCTATTCAATGGAATCGATGGACCTGCTCGCGCCCGAGGAACTTGAGCGAATCGAGCGAGAGAACGCGGGCGGCCTGCCCGCGAACGCGATCCTGGAAATCTTCCGGCCCCGGGGCGTGAGGCTCTCGGAGGCGACGTTCCGGAAGTACGTCCAGGCCGGGCTGCTCCCCCGCAGCCGCCGCGTGGGCCGCAAGGGGAAGCACCAGGGCAGCCTGGGGCTCTACCCGGTGGAAGCGGTGCGGCGCATCAACGTCATCAAGAAGATGATGGCCGAAGGACACACCCTGGAGGACATCCGCCGCTCCTTCGTGTTCCACCGCAACCACATCGACCAGCTCCAGAGGGACCTGTCGGAGGTGCTGGACGGGTTCCAGGAGGAGCTGGGAGGACGGCCCCTGGGAGGAGAACGCAGGAGGTCACTCGAAGCCCAGTTGGCAACGCTCAGGCAACGGGCGCAGGATCTGGTCCGCGATGTCGCCCGGTTGGGCAGCGCCGTCACGGCGCGTGAAGACGAAACGCTCCGGCCACAATAGGATGCCCCCCAGGGTCCTGTTGAACCGGGTAGACTCCACGCATCTGGAGGACGACACATGTCGGAAGTGAAGCAGCTGCAAGAGGGCGGGGAGGGGAATGAGGAGGAGCAGCCCGCGGAACGCCGGCGCTCCAAGACGATGTCGCGCAAGGAGATGGCGCGCGACCTGCGGCGGCGCCGGCTGGCCGGCCAGCTGGACCCCGAGGAGACGGAGACGCTCAAGCTCGTGGACGAGCAGCGGCCGCGCACCCGCGCGGACTGCATCAACGGCCCGCGCCCGTGCCTCTTCGTGTCCTGCAAGCACAACCTCTACCTGGACGTGAACCCGGAGACGGGCTCCATCAAGCTCAACTTCCCGGACAAGGAAATCACGGAGCTGGAGCACACCTGCGCCCTGGACGTGGCGGAGAAGGGTGGAATTACCCTGGAAGAGGTGGGGGAGATCATGAACCTCACCCGCGAGCGCATCCGCCAGGTGGAGACGCGCGGCCTGATGAAGCTGCGCGAGGCCACGGAGGCCGAGCCTCCCGTGTCCGCTCGCAAGCCCTAGAGGGCAGCGCACTGTTCCGCTTCCGGGCCTGGGGTGACGTGTTGCGTTGACACCCCAGGGGGTGGTTGCTAGGACCCGCGCCACCCCACCCATAGCGAGGCGCACACGTGCTGGCTCTCCTGAGCGTTTCCGACAAGCGCGGTCTGGTCCCCTTTGCCCAGGGCCTGGTGCGGCTGGGTTACCGGCTGCTCTCCACGGGCGGCACCCTGGAGGCCCTGAAGGCCGCGGGCATCCCCGCCACCCAGGTCTCCGAGCACACGCAGAGCCCCGAAATCCTCGGCGGCCGCGTGAAGACGCTCCACCCCCGCATCCACGGCGGCATCCTCGGCCGGCCCAACCTGGACAGCGACAAGGCGGAGATGGCGGCCAACCACATCGAGCCCATCTCCCTGGTGGTGGTGAACCTCTACCCGTTCCGCCAGACGGTGGCGTCCGGCGCGGGCGAGGACGACGTCATCGAGAACATCGACATCGGCGGGCCGGCGATGGTCCGCGCGTCCGCGAAGAACTTCCAGCACGTGGCCATCGTGGTGGACCCGGACGACTACGCGCCGGTGCTCGCGGAGATTGAGGGCCAGAAGGGCGTGGGCCTGGAGACGCGGCGCCGGCTGATGCGCAAGGCGTTCGCGCACACGGCGGCCTACGACGCGTCCATCTCCGGGTGGCTGTCCGGCGAGGCCCAGGAGCCCTTTCCGGAGGAGCTGTCGCTCGCGTTCCGCAAGGTGCAGGGGCTGCGCTACGGGGAGAACCCGCACCAGCGCGGCGCCTTCTACAAGGAATACGCCGCCCCGAAGGAGCCGTCCGTCGCCTTCGCCAAGGTGCTCCAGGGCAAGGAGCTTTCGTACAACAACATCCTGGACCTGGACGCGGCCCTGGGGCTCGTCCTGGAGTTCCCGGAGAAGCCCTGCGCGGTGGTCATCAAGCACAACACCCCGTGCGGCGTGGCGGTGGATGACGCGCTGGAGAAGGCCTACCGCACCGCCCGCGCGGTGGACGAGGTGAGCGCCTTTGGCGGCATCGTCGCCTTCAACCGCGAGGTGGACGAGGCCACGGCGAGGGCCATGGCGGAGACGTTCCTGGAGGCGGTCATCGCGCCGTCGTACTCGGCGGCGGCGCTCCAGGTGCTGGCGGGCAAGAAGAACCTGCGCCTTTTGGAGGCGGGCCCCGCGCTGGCGTCCCCCGCGGCGGCGCCCCGGCCCCAGGTGGACGCGCGCAGCGTGTCCGGCGGCATGCTGCTGATGGACCGCGACGCGGTGGAGCCGCCCCTGGAGTGGAAGGTGGTCTCCAAGCGCGCCCCCACGCCGGAGGAGGAGCGGGCCCTGCGCTTCGCCTGGAAGGTGTGCAAGCACGTGAAGAGCAACGCCATCGTCTTCGCGGCGCCCTCCCAGCTCCTGGCCCAGGGCGGCGGGCAGACGAACCGGGTGGACTCCGTGCGCATCGCCATGACGCGAGGTGGCGAGGCCCTCAAGGGCAGCGCCGTGGCCTCGGATGCCTTCTTCCCCTTCCGGGACGGGCTGGACGAGGCGGCCCGGGCGGGGGCGACGGCGGTCATCCAGCCGGGCGGTTCCGTCCGGGACGCGGAGGTGATCGCCGCCGCGGACGAACATGGGATGGCCATGGTGGTGACGGGAGTGCGACACTTCCGCCACTAACTTCATGCGCATCGTCTGCCAGAAATGCGCGGCGGCCTACGCGATCGACGATCGGTTGATCACGCCCAAGGGCGTCCGCGCGCAGTGTCCCCGCTGCCGTCACCTCCAGCTCGTGAAGCGGGAGGCGTCCGCCGCGTCCGTGACGGCTCCCCCTGAAGGGGCCGTGCCCACACCCGCGCCGCCGGTCGCGCGTGAGCCCCGGAGCAATCCGGCCGCCGCGCCCGCCCCCGCGAAGGCGGCTTCGAAGTCGGACCTCTTCGGGGACTTCGGCGAGATGCCGGAGCTGGGCCCGCCCGGGAGCGTGGACCCGTTCGCGGACCTGGGCCCGTCATCCGCGCCTCCCGCGTCCGAGCCCAGGGCCGCGCCGAAGCCCGCGCCCAGGGCCGCGCCCGCCGCGAAGCCCGGCCCGCCGGTGCCGGACGCGCCCGGTGTGGCCGCTCCCGCGGCGCCCGCAGCTCCCGTAGCTCCATCGAAGCCCGCGCCCGCGTCCGCCGCGGCGGATCCGCTGCTCGACTTCCTGGGCCCGCCGCCCGGAGGCCTGGAGCCGGAAGCCGCGCCGCCGTCCGCGAAGGCCTCCCCGGCTCCCGCCGGAGCGGTGTCGCTGGGCCGCATGTCCGCCCGGCCCCCCGCGCAGGTCCTCCCGAAGCCGGAGGCGCACACCCACTGCCGCTCGTGCGGCAAGGACCTGACGGACGCCTTCGATCAGGCGATGGGCATCTGCGAGGACTGCAAGCAGCGCGAGGCCGCGTTCCCCCGCGAGTCCAGCGTGATGGTGGCGCCGGAGGTGGCGGCGCCCGCGTCTGGCGGCGGCTCGGTGGAGCTGCCGATGATGAGCGGCCTGGACCCCAGCGCGTCCGGTGAAGAGCTCCGGACGGACGGGGCCGCGGCGCTGTCGCCGGACTCGCGCGTGAGCTCGGTGAAGCCCGCGCGCACGTCGCACATCACGGCCGCGCCGGTCCGCAGCGCGCAGCGTGGCGGAAGCGGTGGTGGCAGACGGGCGGGAGTCGTGGGCCTGCTGGCGCTGGCGGTCCTCGGGGCCGGTGGCGCGGGCTACTACTTCCTCGTGCACAAGCCCCAGGAGGAGCAGCGCCTGCGGGAGGCGAAGCCCGCCGCTCCGGCCCCGGTGCCTCCGGAGGTCCTGGCCGCGGTGGGCCGCTGGAAGCTCCAGTTCCTGGAGCTGGAGGGCACCAGCGCGGAGCACCTGGCCGCCGGCCAGAAGCAGCTCGGGCTGGATCAGCGCATCGCGTACACGGAGGCCGAGGAGTCCTTCCAGCAGGCGCTCCTGCTGGACCCGCGCAGCACGGACGCCATCGCCGGGTACGTGCAGGCGCTGGCGCTCGGGCGCGGTCCGGGCATGGACGACAACTCCTTCCAGGAGGCGCGCGAGCTCCTCCAGGCCGCGCAGCGCACCAACGGAGAGACGCCCGCGCTGCTCGTCGCGCACGCGAACCTGCTGCTGGCGCGCTCGCGCCAGCCCGGCAACCTGGAGGAGGCGTCACGGCTGGCGACGGAGGTGCTGTCCCAGCCGGGCGCCGCGGACGCCTACAAGGCGGAGGCGCACCTGGTGCTGGGGCGCGCGCAGGTGGCCACGTCGCGCGAGCTGGCGAACCAGGAGTTCGACGCCGCCCGCAAGCTGGCGCCCGGCCTCAAGCGCGTGGACTACTACAGCGCGCTCGCGCACGAGCAGGCCGGCCAGTACGGCCAGGCGCTGAAGCAGCTCAACCAGCGCATGCGGCTGGACCCCCAGGACTGGAACAGCCTGGAGGCCGCCGCCCGCATCTACGTCGAGGTGGGGGAGACCGGCCGCGCGCGCAAGCTGTACGAGGACCGGCTGAAGGCGAAGGCGGGCGACGTGCGCGCCACCCTGGCGCTGGCGGTGCTGCGCTACCAGGCGGAGGGCAACGCGCGCGAGGCCGTGCGCTCCCTGAGGGCCCTGACGAAGAACGCGTCCCGCTACGGTCCGCGCGACGCGTCGGAGATGTACAGCCACCTGGCCGCGGCGGAGCGCACGGCGGGCAACGACGCCGGCGCGGTGGAGGCGGCGACGCAGGCGCTGAAGGCGGTGCCCGCGCTGCCGGAGGCCCACCTGCAGTGGTTCCTGGTGGCGCTGGCGCAGAAGGACGCGGCCGTGGCCCGCGAGCACCTGAAGGGCTTCCAGGGCCGGCTGGAGGACGCGGCGCTGGAGAAGGTGCTGGAGGGGCGGATGCTCCTCCTGGAGGGCGACGCGGGCGGCGCGCAGGAGCGCTTCCAGCAGGCGGTGCGGCTGGACGACCGCCGCCTGGACGCGAAGCTCCTGGAGGGCGTGGCGGCGGCGAGCGCGAAGAAGCGCGACGAGGCCTTCCGCCTGTTCTACCCGGTGCTGGAGGCGCGCGAGTGGGATCCGCTGCGGCTGGCGCCCCGGCCCGCGCTGACGCGCTTCTGGCTGCGGCCGGGCGACACGCTGGTGGGCGTGGAGAACGTGGTGAAGTCCCTGGGCGACCGTCCGGAGGACGTGCAGCCCCTGCTGTACGAGGCCCTGGTGCGCTTCCACCAGGGGGACCATCCGACCGCGGAGCGGCTGCTGCAGTCCGTGGTGGACGTGAACGCGAACAGCGGCGCCGCGCAGGCGTACCGGGCGCTCATCGCGCTGGACACGAATGGGCCGCAAGCGCTCAGCCTCGCGCAGCGCGCGGTGGGCCTGGAGCGGGGGCTGCCGGTGGCGCGCCTGTCGCTGGGGCTCGCGCAGGCCGCGGGCAGGGACGTGGCGGGGGCCATGCGCACGTTGCAGTCCGCGTTGGACGTGGCGCCGAAGATGCTGTCCGCGCAGACGAAGCTGGCGGAGCTGCTGGTGACGTCGAAGCCGAAGGAGGCGCGCGCGGTGCTGGAGAAGGTGGTGGGGTTGGACCCGTCCTACTTCCCGGCGAAGAAGCTGCTCTTCAAACTCGACGAGCGAGGTTGACGTGAAGGTCCTGTTGCTGGGGTCGGGCGGCCGTGAGCACGCGCTCGCGTGGAAGCTGGCCCAGAGTCCTCGTCTGTCGCGGCTCCTGGTCGGCCCGGGCAATCCGGGCACGGCGCGCTGGGGCACCAACGTGCCGCTTCAGGCGGATTCGCCGGAGGCGGTGGTGTCGCTGGCGCGCCGCGAGCGCGTGGACCTGGTGGTGGTGGGCCCGGAGGCGCCGCTGGTCGCGGGCGTCGCGGACGCGCTGGCGCAGGTGGACATCCCGTGCTTCGGCCCCGTCGCCGCGGCCGCGCGCATCGAGGGCTCCAAGGCGTTCGCCAAGGAGGTCATGGCGGAGGCCGGCGTGCCCACCGCGGCCTTCCGCGTCTTCACCGACGCGGCGGAAGCCGAAGCGTACGCCGTCGCCCAGGGCCGCATCGTGGTGAAGGCGGACGGCCTGGCCGCGGGCAAGGGCGTCATCGTCGCGCCGGACGCGAAGGCCGCGCGCGAAGCCGTGCGCGCCGTGGCCCAGATGGGGCAGGCGGGCCAGCAGATGGTGCTGGAGGAGCTGCTGGAGGGCGAAGAGGTGTCCCTGATGGCCCTGTGCGACGGCGAGCGCTACGTGCTGCTGCCGCTGTCGCAGGACCACAAGCGCGTGGGCGAGGGCGACACGGGCCCCAACACCGGCGGCATGGGCGCGTACTGCCCGGCGCCGTTCCTCACGCCGGAGCAGCTGGCGAAGGTGGGCGAGCAGGTCATCGCGCCCACGCTGGCGGTGCTCAAGAAGCGCGGCACGCCGCTGCGCGGGGTGCTGTACGCGGGGCTGATGCTCACGGCGTCCGGCCCCAAGGTGCTGGAGTTCAACGCGCGCTTCGGGGACCCGGAGACGCAGGTCCTGATGATGCAGGTGGACGAGGACCTGCTGCCGCTGATGGAGGCGTGCGCGAAGGGGACGCTGGAGCCCAGGCCGCTGAAGCAGTTCCCGGGCGCGTCGGTGGGCGTGGTGCTGGCGGCGGAGGGCTATCCGGACGCGCCGAAGAAGGGCGCGCGCATCGAAGGACTGGACGCGGTGGCCCCGAACGCGCCCGTGTTCCTGGCGGGCGTGGCGAAGCAGGACGGCGCGCTGGTGACGGCGGGAGGCCGGGTGCTGACGGTGTGCGCGCGCGGCGACACGCTGGCGACGGCGCGTGAGCGGGCCCTGGCGGCGGCGGACGCCGTGCGCTTCGAGGGCAAGCACTTCCGCCGGGACATCGGCGCGCGGGGGCTGCGGGCGCGGTCGTGAAGCTGCTGGCGCGCTATCTGCTCAAGGAGCTGCTCGTCCCCCTGGGTGTCTGGGTGGCGTTCATGTTCCTGCTGCTGTTCGTGATGCAGTTCCTGCGCGGCACGGACGTCCTCCTGGGCTCGGCGGTGACGCTGGGCGATCTGGGCCGGCTCATCGCGTACCTGGCGCCGCACTTCCTGGTGATGGCGCTGCCCATCGCGTTCCTCCTGGCCATCCTCCTGGGGCTGGGGCGGCTGGGCGAGGACCGGGAGCTCACGTCGCTGCAGGCGCTGGGCATCAGCCCGCTGCAGCTGCTGGCCGCGCCGCTGGGCGTGGGGCTCGCGCTGAGCGCGTTCATGGTGCTGCTCACGTCCACGGTGGAGCCGTGGGGGCTCACGGGCGTGAAGGACCTGGTGGGCGAGGTCATCCAGAAGAACGTCGCGGGCGACGTGAAGTCCGGCGTCTTCTACGAGGACCTGAGCGACCTGACGCTGTACGCGCAGAAGGTGGCGCCCAAGGGCGGCGGGTGGACGAACGTGCTGCTGCACGACGACCGCGACCCCAGCTCGCCCCTGTTGGTGCTGGCGCACAAGGGCAGCGTGGGCACGTCCGAGCGGGGCGAGGCGCTGCGGATTGAACTGAGGGAAGGCGAGGTGCACCGCGCCAACCGCTCCTCGGTGGACGCGAGCGTCGTCGCCTTCGAGAAGGCGGAGATCAACGTGGGGCTGGGCGGGTCGCTGTCGCGGCGCAACCGGTTCCGCTCGCCGAAGGAGGAGCTGACGCCGGTGGAGCTGGTGGCGGCGGCGAAGGACGCGGAGGAGCGCCGGGAGGACCCTCGCCCCTTCCTGATGGCGCTGCACAGCCGGCTGGGCAACGCGGTGGCGCCGGTGGCGTTCGCGCTCCTGGGCACGCCGCTGGCCATTGGCCGCAGGCAGGCGGGCCGCGCGTGGGGCTACCTGCTGACGCTGGGCGGCTACGTCCTCTACTACCTGCTGAGCCGCGCCTTCGAGCAGATGGGCCAGAAGGGGCAGCTGCCGGTGCTGCTCGCGGGGCAGCTGGCGAACGTGCTCTTCATGGCGGTGGGGGCGTTCGCGCTGTACCGGGTGACGCGTTCGGGGACGGTGCGATGAAGGGCACCCTGTTCCGGTACGTGGTGCTCCTGTACGTGCGCTACACGCTGGGCATCCTGGCGGGCGTGGTGGCGGTGTTCCTGGTGGTGGACTTCGTGGACCGCGCGAAGGCCTACGGCGGTGAGGGCTGGGTGCTCGATGTGCTCAAGCTCTACGGCTACAAGGCGCTGGTGACGGTGCAGCAGCTGGGGCCGGCGGCGCTGCTGCTGGCGGCGGGCACCACGGTGTCCGCGCTGCGCAAGAAGGGCGAGGTCACGGCGCTGCGGGCGCTCACCTTCGGGCCGGCGGCGCTGTACCTGCCGGTGGCCGTGTGCGCGCTGGTGGCGTGCGTGGGGCTGGTGGCCTTCGACGAAACGGTGGCCGCGCGAGCGGGCCGGCGCGTGGATGAAATCACCACGCAGCGCTTCAACCGCTGGGGCGACTGGCGGATGTATTACACGCCGAAGCAGTGGTTCCGGCGGGGCGACGCCATCTTCTTCCTGCGAGGTGGCAACCCGCAGGAGGGCTTCGAGAACGTCTCCATCTTCACGCTGACGCCGGAGTTCAAGCTGCGGCGCCGGGTGGACGCGGGGCGGATGCGCTCGTTGGAGGGCACGCGCTGGGAGCTGACGGACGTGGTGGAGCGCACGTTCACGGAGGACGGGCGCACGTCGGTGACGCAGCGGCCCACGGCGGAGTACGAGCTGGGCGTGGGCGCGACGACGTTCCGCATCCGGCCGGGCCGTCCGGAGCAGATGCGCCTGGGCGAGCTGGGCGAGCAGATTGTTGCGCGAGAAGAGGTGGGGCTCGCGACGAAGGCCTTCCAGCTCGCGTGGCACAACCGCTTCGCGTACCCGCTGGCGGGGCTGCCCGCGGCGCTCCTCGCGGTGGGCCTGGCGCTGCGCACGAACCGAAGGGGACACCTGACGGCGGCGGTGGTGGAGGGATTGCTCATCGCCGTGGCGATGTGGGGCCTGATGGTGGTGTCCCGCACGCTGGTGCTCACCGAGCGGCTGGCGCCCGCGGTGGCGGCCTGGATGCCCACGACGCTGCTGACCCTGGTGGCGGCGGCCCTGTGGCTGCGCCGCGAAGGATTGCTGCACCTGCCGCGCCGAAGCGTCACGCGGCAGGCGTAGACCCGTTCAACCGCGAAGCAGCCGGCGCGTGTGACGGGCGAGCTGAACCTCCTCATCGCTGGGCAGCACGCGCACCGGGCAGGGTGATGCATCGGTGGTGATGACCTGCGCGTTGGCCTCGTTCCGCTGCGGGTCCACGCGGACGCCCAGGTGGCCCAGCCTCGCGCACACGCCCTCGCGGACCTGCGCGCTGTTCTCTCCGATGCCGCCGGTGAAGACGAGCAGGTCCAGCCCTCCCAGCACCGCCGCGTAGGCACCCACCGTCTTCGCGATGCCGCGCGTGAAGACGTCCACCGCCAGTGCCGCCGCCGCGTTGCCCGCCGCCGCGTCGCGCGTGAGGGCCTGCATGTCGCTGGTGCCGTCCGACAGGCCGCGCAGCCCGGAGTCCTTGTTCACCAGCGTCTCCAGCGCATCCGCGTCCAGACCGCCCGTGCGCATCAGGAACAGCAGCACGCCCGGATCCAGGTCCCCCGTGCGGGTGCCGCTGGGAATGCCGCCGGTGGGCGTGAAGCCCATGGAGGTATCCACGGAGCGTCCACGTTCGAGCGCCACGAGGCTCGCGCCATTGCCCAGGTGCGCCACCACGGTGCGCTCGGGGATGTGGGGCGCGAGCCTTGCCACGATGGACTCGTACGACAGGCCATGGAATCCGTACCGCTGCACGCCCTGCTCGCGCACGGAGCGGGGCAGGGGGAACGTCGACGCGACCTCTGGCAGCGTCGCGTGGAAGGCCGTGTCGAAGCAGACGAACTGGGGCACATCCGGGAGCTGCCGCTGCGTGGCCCGGATGAGCCGGAGCGCGGAGGGGATGTGCAGCGGCGCGAAGTGCGTCGCCTCCTCCAGGGCCTTCATCACCTCCGGCGTCAGCGCCTGGTGCTGGCGCAGGTGGGGGCCGCCATGCACCACCCGGTGCCCGATGGCCTGGGGTGGCTCCGCGCCCAGCTCCTTCAGGTGCCGGACGGCCTCCTGGAGGGCGTCCTCCTGCGACGGATGCCGCACGTCCAGGGCGCGCACCTGCTTCCCCGCGCCGTCCTTCACGACCAGCCGGCCCTGCTCCGCGCCAATGTGGGTCGCGCTGCCCTTGAACCGCACCGCCTCCTGGCCACCCTGTTCGACGTAGAGGCCGAACTTCAGCGACGACGAGCCGCTGTTGATGACCAGCACCGTGCCCGGGTCGCTCATCGCGCGCTCCATTTCCAGTGGGCCACCTCCGGCATGTCCTCACCGTGCTCCGACACGTAGAGCTTGTGCCGCTGCCTCACCTCGGAGAAGCGCTGCTCCGCGTCGTCCAGCCGGTGCCGCGCGGCCTTCGAGTGCCGGATGGCATCCAGCGCCAGGGTGAAGCGGTCCATGTCGTTGAGCACCGTCATGTCGAACGGCGTCGTCGTGGTGCCCTCTTCCTTGTACCCGTGCACGTGGATGTTGGCGTGATTCGCCCGGTTGTACGTGAGCTTGTGCACCAGCGTCGGGTAGCCGTGGAACGCGAACACCACGGGCTTGTCCGTGGTGAACAGGCGGTTGAAGTCTTCTTCGTTGAGGCCGTGCGGATGGACGTGCACGGGCGCGAGCGTGAAGACGTCCACCACGTTGACCACGCGCACCTTGAGCTCCGGGGCCCACTCGCGCAGCAGCGTCACCGCGGCCAGCGTCTCCATGGTGGGCACGTCACCCGCGCAGGCCATCACCACGTCCGGGTCACCGTCGTCATTGCCCGCCCAGTCCCACGCGCCAATGCCCGCCGAGCAGTGG
Organism: Corallococcus sp. AB049A; assembly: GCF_003668885.1. NCBI lineage: Bacteria > Pseudomonadati > Myxococcota > Myxococcia > Myxococcales > Myxococcaceae > Corallococcus > Corallococcus sp. AB049A. The sequence goes on from NZ_RAWL01000055.1 coordinate 11,042, forward strand.
CGCACGGCGCTTGCCATGTCCAGCCACACGGGCGACAGCTGCTTCCCCGCGATGATGAGGTTCACGTAGTTCTTCGAGCGCAGACAGTGGTCCGCCACCGACAGGAGCGTGTTCGCGTCCGGCGGCAGGTAGATGCGCACCGTGTCCGCCTTCTTGTTGGCCACGTGGTCGATGAAGCCCGGGTCCTGGTGGGAGAACCCGTTGTGGTCCTGCCGCCACACGTGCGAGCTGAGCAGGTAGTTCAGCGACGCGATGGGCTTGCGCCACGGAAGCTCCTTCGCGCTCTTTATCCACTTGGCGTGCTGGTTGAACATCGAATCGATGATGTGGATGAACGCTTCGTAGCAGGAGAAGAAGCCGTGGCGTCCGGTGAGCAGGTAGCCCTCCAGCCAGCCCTGGCAGAGGTGCTCGCTCAGGACCTCCATCACGCGGCCGTCGACGGAGAGGTTCTCGTCCGTGGACAGCTGCTTCGCGTCCCAGCTCTTGCCGCTGACGGCGTACACGTCCTGGAGCCGGTTGGACGCGTTCTCATCCGGGGCGAACATGCGGAAGTTCTTCGCCGCCAGGTTGTGGCGCATCACGTCCCGCAGGTAGCCGCCCAGCACCTTGGTGGCGCTGACCTGCTTGGAGCCGGGGACGCCCGGGTCCACCGCGTAGTCGCGGAAGCCCGGCAGCACGAGCGGCACCAGCAGCTGGCCCCCGTTCGAGTGCACGTTGACGCCCATGCGCAGCCGGCCCTTGGGCGCGAGGTCCGCCAGCTCCTCGCGGAAGGTGCCGTTCTCGTCGAACAGCTCGCGGGGGCGGTAGCTGTGGAGCCACGCTTCGAGGATCTTCAGGTGCTCGGGGTTGTCACGCACCTCCTCCAGCGGGACCTGGTGCGCGCGCCAGGTGCCCTCCACCGGCTTGCCGTCCACCACCTTCGGGCCGGTCCACCCCTTGGGGGTGCGCAGCACGAGCATGGGCCAGCGCGGGCGGGTGGGGTCGTTGTTCTCACGGGCGTGGCGCTGGATGCGCTGGATCTCGGCGTAGAGCGTGTCGAGCACCGCCGCCATCCGCTGGTGCATGTCCTTCGGGTCGTCGCCCTCCAGGAAGTAGGGCGTGTAGCCGTAGCCCTTGAAGAGGGCTTCCAGCTCGTCATGGTCGATGCGCGCGAGCACCGTGGGGTTGGCGATCTTGTACCCGTTGAGGTGCAGGATGGGCAGGACGGCGCCGTCGCTGATGGGGTTGATGAACTTGTTGGAGTGCCAGCTCGCGGCCAGCGCGCCCGTCTCCGCCTCGCCGTCGCCGACGACGCAGGGGACGATGAGGTCCGGGTTGTCCAGCACGGCGCCGTAGGCGTGGAGGAGCGCGTAGCCCAGCTCGCCACCCTCGCTGATGGAGCCGGGGACCTCCGGCGCGTCGTGGCTGGGGACGCCGTAGGGCCAGGAGAACTGGCGGAACAGGCGCTTCATGCCGTCGCGGTTGCGCTCGATGTTCGGATAGAGCTCCGTGTAGGAGCCTTCGAGGAACGTGTTGGCGATGATGCCGGGCGCGCCGTGCCCGGGGCCAATGAGATACATCATGTTGGCCCGGTGGTTCCGGATGATGCGGTTCAGGTGGACGTAGATGAAGTTGAGGCCGGGCGTGGTGCCGAAGTGCCCCAGCAGGCGCGGCTTGATGTCCTCGCGGGTGAGGGGCCGCTCCAGGAGCGGGTTGTCCTTGAGGTAGATCTGCCCGATGGACAGGTAGTTCGCCGCGCGCCAGTAGGCGTCGATCTTCCCCAGCTCCTCGTCACTCAGCGGACCCGCCATCTTTCATCTCCCGAGGTGAAGGCCGTGCAACCCCGGGAGATGGGACTCCAGACTTCACGCGCGGTGCAACGTGATTCCGCCGCGCAATGACGGACGCATGACACGGCCTCAGTGGGAGGCGGGCACGTCGGACATGTTCACCGGCGTGCCGCCGCGCTTCACCTTGGGGAAGAACAGTCCCGCCGTGAACGCGGCGAGCATCGCCGAGCACATGATCCAGAAGTTGATGGACAGGCCCGTGTTCAGAGCGTCGCCCAGCGTCTGCAGGATGGCGGGGGCCAGGCCGCGGCCGTGCTCGGGGCCCAGCAGCTCCGTGGCGGCGCTGACGGGGACGTTCGGGTCCTTCATGAGCTGCGACACCAGCACGCCGCCCATGACGCCCACGCCCAGCGACCCGCCGATGGTGCGGAAGAACATGCTGCTCGCGGTGGCCACGCCCCGCAGCTCCCAGCCCACGGTCGTCTGGACGGCGACCATCGTGGCCATGGCGGCGAAGCCCAGGCCAATGCCGAACAGCCCCATGGCGATCCGCGGCACGAGCATGGAAGCGCCCGGCTTGAGCAGGAACGCCATCAGCACGGTGCCGATGGACGCAAGCCCCAGCCCGCCGACGATGAGCGGACGGAAGCCCGTGCGCACCATCAGCTTGCCGCCGATGAGGCTCGCCAGGGGCCAGCCGACGATCATCGGGGTGATCATCCCGCCCGCCATGGTGGCCGAGCCCCCGAGCACGCCCTGCACGTACAGCGGCACGTAGGTGGTCGCGCCGAACTGGGCGGCGGAGAAGAGGGCGCCGGCCACGTTGGAGATGGCGATGGTGGGGATCTTGAAGATGCTCATCGGGATGATGGGCTCGGCGGCGCGGAGCTCCACGAACACGAACGCGGTGAGCAGCACGGCGGCCAGCGGCAGGGCGAGCAGTGTCCGCCCCGAACCCTGCACTCCGAACAGCAGCGCCACGACGCCCGAGGACAGCAGCGCCGCGCCCGCGTAGTCGAGCCGCGCGCGAGCCTTGGGTTGGAGCTGCTCGTGGAAGAACATGACGAGCAGCACCATGGACGCGATGCCGATGGGGATGTTGATGAAGAAGATCCAGTGCCACGTGAGGTACTTCACGATGAGGCCGCCGGTGAGGGGGCCCGCGAGCCCGGCGATGCCCCACACGGCGCTGAACGCACCCTGGACCTTCCCGCGCTGCTCCAGCGTGTAGATGTCCCCGATGATGGTGATCGCGATGGGCTGCATGGCGCCGGCGCCCAGGCCCTGGAGGACGCGGAAGGCGATCAGCATGTTCATGGACGTGGAGAACCCGCACGCCAGCGACGACAGCAGGAACAGGCCGGAGCCGAAGAGGATGATGGGCTTGCGGCCGTAGAGGTCGGCGAGCTTCCCGTAGATGGGGACGGTGATGGTGGAGGACAGCATGTACGCGGTGAAGACCCACGCGTAGTGCTGGATGCCGCCCAGGTCGCTGACCACCGTGGGCATGGCGGTGGAGACGACGGTCATCTCCAGCGCGGCCACGAAGAGGGACAGTGCCAGAGCCAGGGTGGTGAACGGTCGATGGGTGGTGCGCATGTCGGAAGGGGGCCCGGCCGGGAAAGGACCCTGGGTAACGCGTGCCCGTCCGGACCGCCAACGTCAAGCGCGTGAAAAGTGGCATGGGCGCCATCGCTCCGGGATTCCACGTCCAGTCGGGAAGGGCAGGCGCCCACGAGGTGGGATAGGGTCCAGCGGCCTCGCGAATCCGAGGCGCACGGCATGGGCACGGATACGAAGACGGTCGAGGCAGGGCTTTGGAGGACGGCGGTCGCCGCGGTGTTGGCCCTCTATGCGGTGGGGCTGGTGCTGGCGGAGGCGGTGCTCCAGGCCGGAGCCATCCTGGCCACGGCGCTGGCCCTGGCGTTGGCGGCGACGAAGCGGCTGAAGTTGGAGAAGGACGTGAGGGCGTTCGTGCTGGCGAGCGTCGCCCTGAGCGTCTGGCAGCTGTTGTCCCCAGCGGTGGCGCTCATGACGGGAGCCGCGGCGAAGTGGCCGAGGGGCGCGAGGTACGGCCAGGCGCTGGACACGGTGGCGGGAGCGGCGGTCGCGTGCATCGGGACGCTGGGAGTGCCGTGGCTGATGCTGGGAGGCCTCATCGCGGGAGGCTGGCTCCTAGCGGCGGCGCTGGGCTTCTTCCAGCACCGGGTGCCCTGGCCCTGGGAGCCGCCGAAGTTCACGAAGCTGAACCTGGCGCGCCTGCACGAGAACTTCGGGACGGAGGAGAACCCGAGGTACGCGGCGGGAGGCTTCTTCTTCCACCGGCTGAGGTTCGCGCACGGGGCGATTGCCGTGTTAGGGCCCGCGCTGGCGGTGATTGGACGGTCGAAAGAAACGCGGCGGCGGGTGCTGGCGGGGGCGGTGGTGCTGGGGCTGCTGCTGTCCATCTACGGAGCGTTCGCGCGGGCCGCGTTGGGAGCAGCGCTGGGCGTGTGCGTGCTGGCGCTGCTGCTGTTGCTGCGGGGGACGCCGCGCAAGGCCGGGCTGGGCGTAGCGGTGGCGCTGGTGGCCCTGGTGCTGCTGACGCCCGCGTGGAGGGAGCGGTTCGGCAAGGCGGTGGACAACCTCTTCGGCAGCGGAGAGCGCTCGCTGGCGATGTCCGTGGGCTGGCGCCTGGTGCGCGAGCACCCCTGGGTGGGCGTGGGTTTCGGCAATCACAAACCCGCGGCCCTGGCGACGCAGGCGGAGACGGGCATCACGGACCTCTTGGCCACGGACTCACACAACCTCTGGCTGACGGCGTGGGCGGAGACGGGGCTCGTGGGCCTGGTGCTGCTGGCGACGATGCACTTCCTGCTGGCCAGGGCACTGGTGCGAAGGCACCGGGCCGGTTCGATTCCGGCGACGGGAGCCCTGCTGTCCTTCGTGGGCTTCCACGTCCTGGCCCTGGTGCACTACCTGCCGTTCCACCCCAGCGTGCACCTGTCGTTCATGTTCGTCTGGGGTTTGGGGCTGTGTAGGTATATGGACTCAAATTGACTTGTGCTGAAATTGAAAGAATGGGCTGTTTTGGTGCTTGCGCCCAGATTAATTTAGGCGAGTGTGAAATATGTCTGACTATGTGAACCAGGAAGAGGTTGACTGTAAGTTGGGCCGCAAGGAGGTCGAGCGTTTAGGGGATGAGCTCGACACTGGGTTGAATTCACTTGCCCGTCCTGGATTTTCGCAGGACGACTTGAAATTGGCGTATTTGGCAGTCGTTGAAAGCATGGCTTACTCGAGTGGGAGTGATTTCGATTATAACGAATTGGTTGCACCAATTCTCGATCATGTCATCGCTCGTTCTCCGGACGATAGGTCGGCAGGAGATGGTGCCCGGGCCGCCTTGAAGTCGATTGGGACATGGGCTCAGGCTGCGTTCAATTACTCTTCGGTTGTTAGTTATTTGATTAACGCCGCGCTTGGCAGAATGGTCGCCGCCAAATCAAAGACTGGTCGGTTGCTGATTTTTCCTAGTTCGCCCCTTGTCGCTGAGAAGCGTAGTCGATGGCTAGGAGTGCGCTGGCTTGCGGCGCGCCGCGCCACGCAGGTTGACCTTGCCAAAGAGTACATGTCAGAGGCCTTCCTGTGGAAAATGGACGACGAGGTGAAGAAGCAGAAGTTCGAGATGGCTCTGCTATACAGGCTTCCTCGGGCCGACTGGTTTGAAAATGGATGCAGAACTATTGCTAGTGCCCTCCTGGAGAAGCAGTTTTCTCATGTGGGAGAGCGGGAAATGTGGGGAGGGCTTACTGTACGTCAAACCATTGATGCCCTCCTTCCGTTGTATGGTTGGGCCGTGAAACGGGCTCTTTTCCATGTGCGGGCACACAAATATCTTACTCTGGTGAAGGGATTGTCTCGCCCGGTCATGCTGTCAGCTGTTGGAGTTGCCCCAATGAACACATTGATCCGAGAGGTAAGTCGGGCAGCCCGGTTGCCAATGGATATGGCAGCGCAATTTGCCGAATCGCTTGTGCGAAGGGGTGCCGAGGAGAGGTATGGTATTCAGGCATATCCCCTGGTGCCGCTACGGGATGGGAAGGTTGCATTTCTGCCGTTTTCAATTATAGGCAGTAACTTGCCCCTGATGCGTGAGCAGGCAACCGCGCGTGGTGTGGTAAATCCTTCGGCTATTGGAAATGCTCGGGATCGACGCCACGTCGAACGGCTAATTAAGACTTTTCAGTCTGTGGGTGGGGCTTTTATTGCTAGCGATGTTAAGATTTTTGGTCAGGATGGGAATGTGCTGACCGACATTGATATTCTGGTTGTTGAGGAGGGGTTGGGTGTTGTCTTGGCTGTTCAACTTAAGTCGTTTGTTTTGCCGACTAATTTGTTCGATATGAAGAGGGCTGAGCGCGATGTTGGGGAGGCGTTTCTGCAGTGTTCTGTTGTTGAGAGCAATCACGCTGCGGTCCAGTTGGCAGTCGAGTCGCGCTTTGGCGTGGCGCTGAACTCGGGCTGGACGCTGCGACAAATTGTTGTGGTTGAGAGGGAGGGCGGTTTTGCTGGGTTTGATGACCGCTACCCGTTTGTTAGCCTGGAGTGGATTGAGAATGAAGGCATCCCTCGCACCCGAGATGGCTCGATCGAGCCTCTTTGGAATGCGGCGAAAGAACTTCCCGATGCAGCAGACTACATGGGCGGAACTTATCCCTTGTTTCAGTTGTGGAATGGCCGACAGCTCGGACTGCGAGACGATTTGAAGATTGCGACGTTTAGCTATCTTCCGGGTTAACGCCGAGAGAAGTTGAGCAGCAGGATAGGCAGTGGATAACTAACGTAAGTTTCGCAAGTCGAGGGGCAGGCTGCGCCCGCCTTGCCGGCTAACAAGTTTGTCGAAGCCGCGATAGGCAAGCTGTCATGTGGCCAATGGCTTCGCGAGGCCCCTGCGCCAGCTGGGCTCGGAGGCCTGGGTGTTCGCGGGAGTCGAGGGAGACACGCTCTACCTGGACGACGTCTTCGCGCGGGAAGCATTCGACCTGCGAGCCTGGATCCCCCGGTTGATTGACCGGCCCATCCGGGCCATCCGCTTCGGGTTCACCCCGGAGCGGTACTGGCCCGGTGCGGTGGATGCCGGTGAGGACACGGAGGCCGACCTGTTCGTGCGGAACCTCCGGCTCTCACCAGAAGCCCACCGGTTCCCGATCATGGCCCACACGTGACGCTGTCCTCGTTCCCGATGAACTAAAGCGGATCCTCGAAGGCGGTCGAATCGAACGCCCCGCGTTTCGGCTTCTCGAGCCACGAGGGGTGAAAGAACAGCGCGAGCTCCGCGTGGTAGGGCGTATAGCTGTATCCCTTGAGCGCCTTCTTCCAGAACGGATCGCTCGGAATGCCTTCCTTCCGTTCCGGAATCGTCCCCAGAAAGACGATGCTGTGCGCCTCTTCCTGCGCCGCGTTTCCGAACTTCGACGGGTCGATTGAGGCCCCTGCACCGAACCGCTCCAGCCGGGTGTAGATCCGCTGTTCCTCGTAAGCGACGCTTTCGATGTTCTGGAGCAGATGCAGCCCGAACGACTCGGGGCCGAATTTCCGCCCGACGGGCAACGTTGCGTTGGGGTGTACGGCCACCAGTTCGACGCGCAGGTTCCGTGAGAGGGGCGCCTCTTCCGGCGGCAGCAGCAGGGTCCCGATCTTCCAGGCCTCACGGAGGTTGAAGAGGTTCACGTCGAGGCATTGATCGAGGCGAGGTTCGCGAAGGATTTGAACCGATTCGCGGAGATCTTCGTCGAACAAGGCACCGTACGACTCGCACGCACGCTCGAACAGATCGGCGCGCCCCTTGGCGGACCGCAGCAGCTCGGTTGCCTTCTTCGGATCGAGGCCTTCTTCGATGACATCGACAAGGTCATTGAAAGCCTCCTTGGCGACGAGAGTGTCGACGAGCTCGCGCGGGGTCGGCCCGCAGAGCTCATCGGAAACGACACGCCCGACGAAGAGTTCAGACATCCGAACCTCCTGGAGTTTCGCGGAGGCTAACCGTCAGGCACGAGCGTGCACAATAACGCCCGCTGCGTCACGAATGCGTCAAGGCCGGGGACAGAGGGGGGCCTTACTGGCAGAGCTTCTCGACCGACTTGATCCGCATCGCACCGTCGACGTTCGGATCGTTGGTCTGGTCTCCGATGGCGATGGTGCCGTTCGCCGTGAAGTTGTTCCGCGTAAGCTTCACGACACCGTCGACGCTTACTGTCGCCACCTTGTCGGCGCTCACCGCCAGCTCGTAGATGTGGTACGCGCCATCCGTCACGGCGAACGCAGCGGACTGCGTGTCATCCGCCCAGCCAATCGCCGCGCTGTCCAGGTAGATCATCTGCGCTCGGTCCGTTGCGGTGCCGGCCGAACCGGTGAGGCTCCCCAGGATGGCCGCGCCGCTGTCGAGCTGGTTGTGCCTGCTCGCCGACTCGACCTGCATCGTCACGCGGAGCTTGAACGGCTGCGTCGGGTCGAGCGCGTTCGTCTTCGCGAGGAGCAGCTGCCCGCTCGTTCGAGCGCCGCTGTTGGTCGACGTCGCGAGGCGGGTGTAGTCCTCGGCGTACGTGAGCGTGTTCGGCGCCTGAGAGTACGTCGTCCAGCCCTGCGCCGCGATGTCGGTGCCGCCGACCAGCAGCGGAATGCTCTCGCGCGGAGACCACGCCGTCGTTGAAGTCGCTGGCATGCACACTTCACAGGCATTCGCCGGGTTCGGCGTGCCCTCGTCATGGAGCGTGCCGTCGATGAAGCACTTCGAGCTGCACGCCCCGGTCGAGCAGACCTGTCCCGTGCCGCACGCCGTCCCGTCCACGAGTGGCGTCCACTCGGTCGCGTACAGCTCGGGCCGGCACTGCTCGCATGCGTTCGCCGCGTTCAACGCCCCCGCCTCGACCTGCTGGCCGTCGATCCGACAGACCGCGACGCAGACGCCAGCCTCACAGGCCTCGGTGGTCGTGCAGGCCTGGTTGCATGCGCCACAGTGGGCCGGGTCGGTCGCGGTGGTCACGCAGGTGTCGCCGCACTGCGTGGTGCCCTCGGTGGTGCACATCTCAGGCACGGAGCCATCCGGCATCGAGGCGTCGGGTGTCCCGCCCGGGTTGGGGGAATCGTCACTGCACGCGAAGAAGCCGAGCACGACCACACAAGAGAGAACGACGAAGCGTATGGAGATCATGACTGTAGGTGACTTTCCGCCCGCGTCCCGGATCGTAGGGGGCCGTCCAGGCTATTCGCGAGGAATTGTTAGAGTCCCAGCTCCAAGCCAATGCCCGGGGCCACGGACCAGAGCGTCTTCCGGCCCTCTGTGCTCGGGTACCACTCGCCGACCAGTTGGGCACGGAGGAACTCCAGGAAGGTGATGCCCACGAGCCCCTGGACCACCGGCCATGAGCACGCGGTCACATGGCTGGCTCCGCTCGCCGGGCAACTGCTCGTGCCGTAATGGTCGTTCTCGCTGAACAACCATCCGGCGCGAAGGGCCAGACGGCTTTGGGAGAGGAAGGTCTGCCCTGAACGGGGTTGGAGCTCGAGCCCTCCCGTCAGCGCCATGCCAAACGGATCGCCGCTGCCAGAGGAGAACACGTCCGCGAGGCCCCGGAACCCGAGCGCACCCGCGAACCGGAGCCCGGACGACAGCGGCATCGCGGAGGCCCCGACGCTCAAGCCCACCTCGCTTGTCGTGGGTCCCATCGTGATGTGCAGCGACAGGCGCTGGGGCTCGTAGCTGATGCTGTCCACCGCGAGCTTGCTGGCGAAGCGGACCGTGGGCTTGTCGGCAGCGGGCTGTGCCGCCGCGAGCCGGTGGGCGGCGTCCCCCAGCGCATGGCGGATGCGCAGGACGGCGAGGTCGCCTCGGCCCTTTGGCACGCCCAGGTCCTGGAAGCCGAAGCCATACGCCCCCAGCAGCCGCATCGAGTACGACAGCTCCGACTCATCCTTGCGCTGCTTCCATTCCGGCCATTCGCCAGGCTGGAGGCCGGGGACCCTGGGCGGCGGCTGTCCCGCGAGGGCTCGGTCACAATGCGTGTTGCGCCAGGCACCGGCGGGGGCTGTCACCTCGGGCCTGCTACAAGCGTCGTAGAGCTGGTCCAGGGACATCTGCAACAGCGCCCGGAAGTCCGACAGCGCTTCGCCCTGACACACCTTCTCCGCGCTGGGGAGTGCGTCATAGACGGCGCTCATGCAGGCGAAGGGCTGCCATCCGCCAATGCCATCCATCGCCGCCGCGCGGGGCTCTTCGGACGGCGTCCGCCCTTCCCGGAACGCATCATCCATCATCCGGCGGGCGTCATACATGCCCAGGTAGAAATCAAAGACACGGAAGCTTCTCTCGAAGAAGCCCAGGAACGCGAACAGGGGTGCACCGGCGGCGGGGAAGTGTCGGCGCGGCAAGGTGAGGCGTTTGGCGATCTCCGGCTCTTCCTCCAGGAGCATGGCCAGTTCCTTCGAACGCGCGGTGTCCACGAAGGTGGCCAGGAGCCCCGCGAGGGTCGCGGGCAGGGAATTGGGACTGGCATCCGCCTGGGCAGGGGGCGCAACCGGGTACTCGGTCGCGTCCGGATCTATGAATGCGAACGCGATTCCGGGAGGTGTCGTGCGCGTGTCGGGCTGTGGAACCGGACGCCACTCCAGCTTGCCGTCCGCGGTTTCGCGAAGGCCATCTCGCGCAAGTCCTACGGCCAGACGCAGGGGCGTGTTGTCGAAGACGCCGCCATCAATGAAGAGGTCGCGCTTCGCTTCGGCGGGCTGGCATTCCCCGGGCTTCGTGGAGGACTTCGGCGCGCAGGTCTGCAAAGGCTGGGGTGGAAATGCGATGGGGAAGGACATGGACGCGAGCAGCAACTCGCGCAGGTTCGCGAAGGGGATCTCCCCGTGCTCGTCCGTCTCCAGCAGCAGCTCCAGGCGCCGTCCCTCGCGCGTGGTGTAGTTGGTCGCGCGAGGCGGCCGTCCCTTCCCACGTCCCTGGATGCGGATGGCGAACTTCTCCTCAAGCCGAGGCAGGTCCAGCCGTCCGTTCGCGGCCTGGAGGGCGCGAGGTGACAGGCGCGTCGTCGAAACTCCGAGCACCACGTCGCAGGCGCGATCCAGGCCTTGATTCCAGGCCTGCTCGATATGAGCGGCACGCCGTTCCAGCGCCTCCCGTGAGAACACGCCGAGCGCGGTCGTTGAGGTTGGAACGAACAGGTCGTTGAACCCGATGGGAACCCAGATGTCCCAGAACAGAGACTGACCCGGCGTGGATGCATCCACGCCACAGGTCGCCATGATCGCCAGCAAGGAATTGAGGCTTCCCGCGGAAGCGCCCGTCAGGAGCCGCAGGTCCACGGCCCGCTCTCCCTGTGACGAAGTCCCCGAGTAGTACAAGAACCCTGCTTCGTACGTCCCCAAGGAAACGCCTCCACTCACGGTCAGCGACACGGCCTTCGGAACGGCAGGCTGTGGAATGTTGATGGCTTGTGCGCTTGCGTTCGCGGCGATTAAGAGCAGTGCACAGGCGAGAGGACGAGTAGACGAGTAGACGAGTAGACGACTGCGAGAGGGCGCATCGAAGCGACGTCACAAGACTGTACATGGAACGCATCTCGCTGTGCTGACGTGGCTCAACAGTTTCGTCGTGAGGAAAAGTACGTAGAAAGGCTCTGGCTTCGGTTTGGAAATAGAGCGATGTCGCGGATCGCCGTGGCGGATGCCTTCATGCCTGTCCAGAAGCCGGGCGTGACAGCGCGCAAGAAGATGGCTGCGTTGACGGCCCACGTAGTGTCGTCGCGAGTTGGCCGGTCATGCACCAAGCTCTGTAGTGAGCAAGATTTTTGCAATAAGAGTTACTCGTCGCCTCCGAGCATGACTCGCCAAAAACCTCTGGCGCAGACGCATTTCTGACGCGAACTTAAAAGTCGCGGGCGTGTGGCGACTAGGTTTTCTTCGAACTCTTCTGCAGTGCTTCCATGGCGCGCAAATATGCCGTGCGCCCTTGGTCCAACGCACCTGTATCGCATGCTGGAAGACAGTACTGTTGCTTGGGGTAGTGTCTATCGAAACCGTTGGCGCTTGGGTCGTCATCCTTTTGGCCTGGCTGGTCTTAACGCTAGAAGTCTGGCTTTTCCTCAGGGGTGGGGGAGGCAGTGACCTCCTCTCTTCTTTTAAATCGATGTCTCCTGACCTTGAATGGGCTGGTCAAGAATTCTACTTGTTCCACAATGTGGACTTCGATGTTGTCAAGATCGATGCGAAGTGTCGAGGGGCGAAGATCTTTGTCGTCGGAATGATCGATGAACAAGTCTGCCCATGGCGTATTGGGCTTTGGAGCTTGTTCTGGCTTGGGCCCCTCGGCAGGAGACTCTTCGTATACGCTGTAATCGTTCTGCCACCCGTCTTCGTCAGAATAGCCCAGGCTTGCTGACAGTTTTGTCTCACTGGGCAGATCGATTTTTTCAACCCTGGCAGCCTTGTGGAATAGAATGATGTTTAGTGCCTTGTTGCCTGCTTGTACTGATGGGAATACAATGCCGTCGAGCGAGAGATTGTTATCCGCAGCCAGAAAGTCGGCGATTGCTTGGGTTGGTAGATACTCAAATCGCTCGTCATCGGGCATGACAGCCTTCGTCATCCGCGCGCTGAGGGTTTTGAGGAATGTTGCTCGTCCACGCCTGCGCGCAAAGGTCGGATCAAACGGACTGCCATAGAGAACAACGTCGCTAAGTGCAGGTAAGTTGAGGAGGCGGATGGTGCGAGTGATTTCAAAGCGTGCCACGACGACTTGGCTGCCGACAGGAGGTCGGACTTCAGCCAAGGCGGTCCCAGGAGCGCTTGCGCCATAGAAGACCGAAATTCCATAGGCATTCATTCGCCCGGAGGTCGCGTGTTCTGATGGGGGAGGGCCAATGTGCTTGTCGGGTTGGCTAATCGCTTCTTCGAGTTTTGTGTCTGACTGGAAAACTCGGGCGCGGTAGAATGCTGTATGGGGAGTTCCAGGGCCAGCTTCAATAACTAGAGAATGGCCTTCGCGCGATTTAATGAGGTCGATGCCTTCGAATACCGATGCGAGGTGAGCAGAGCCTTCGCTATTGAAGAATCTGGCCTTGGTCTTCAGTGAGCGTTCGAATTTTTCCCACTCTTCTCGGAAATGGGCGTCGCTTGGGCCTCTTTCCTTGTAGTGTGCTTCGCTTGAAAATTCTGTTTCATCTCCATAGATGTCGTCGTCGCGGGAGTAGTGTTTTGTTTCGAGAAATTCCTGTATGTCGCTTGCTGCGTTTTCGGGGATCTCCGCCGCGTTCATGATTGCCACGGCGGTAGGGTCTCCTTTGCGCCCCCATTCGTAATCTGACTCCTTGTCGGACATCAGCGACGACTCCCAGCCCTCTGGTTGATCTGAGGTGCGGTAGTAGTGTTCTTCGAAGGCAGTCTCGATTCTCGAAGCCATCTCGGCCAAGCTGTAGGTTTGTGCTTGTTTTTCACAATATGAACATTTTTTCTTTTTGCCGTGTTTTTTTATTTCTTCCTTGAGATAGGTGTCGTCGACGCAGTGAAAGCAGATTTGCTTTGTTTTTGTTGCCTTGATGCTCATTGGTGTGTTGGTCTTTTTGTGAGTGGTTGTTGGACGCGGACGGGGGGAATCTGTTGGTGCTGGCTGAAGGCGGAGGATAATTGATGTTGTCCGGTTGCTCGGGAGCGACTGGAGATGTTGGTGATGACGGGGCGGCGCCTTCTGGATTGTGAGGCTTTGTCTGCTGTTGGGCGTGAGGCTGCGAGGTCCCTCGAGCGGTCGCCTCGTTGCACATGCCGAGAAATCAGGTCGCAAATTTACCGGTTCAATGCGGCGTTCCTTAATGCGCGTCGGAACACTCCCAGCGTCTGTAACGTACAGGCGCTCCAAGCAAACCGCTCGGACCGCTCGCGGCCAAGCTGTACTAATTTGCGGCGCAAGACGTCGTCCCTGAGTATTCGTAGTGTGCCTTGCTTCCAGGCGTCAGCGTCCTCCGGTTTCAGCCGGAGCGCCGCGTCACCCGTGACCTCCGGGAGGGCTGTCGCATCCGCCGCAATGACAGGGCAGCCGGACGCCATGGCTTCCAGCGCGGGCAATCCAAATCCCTCGTACTTCGACGGCAGGAGCAGCGCCGTGGCGGCCCCGTAGAACAACGGCATCTCCGACTCGGGCAGTTGCTCCAGGTCGATGACGTTCTCGTGCAGGCCCACTTCGTGCGCCACGGCTCCCTTGCCCGCGAGCAGCACCAGTGGCACCGGCAGGTCCGGCGCGAACTTCGCCAGCATCGCCAGGTTCTTGAACGGCTTCGCGTTGCCCACCACCGCGATGTACCGCTCCGGCAACTCGTGCCGCTCCCGGAACGCCTTCGCTTCACTCGCCGTCGGCGGCTGGAACCTGGAGTCCACTCCGTTGTGGATCACCTGGAACCGATACGGCGACACGTTCAGGTACTTCCCCAGCTCCTCCCGGGAGAAGTCAGACACGGTGATCAACGCGGTCGCCAGTCGCGCCCGCGGTCCCACCACGGCCTTGTAATAAATGGCCTGCACCGGCGTGTACTGGTCCGCCAGCGCCAGATGGTTCGCGTCGTGCAACGTGGCCACCAGCCGGCCCGGCCAGAACAGCGGCAGCGAGAACGACGTCGCATGGAACAGGTCCGGCTTCAGCTTCGCCAGCTCGTAGGCCAACAGTGGCTGCTCCGTCGGCGACAGATACCCGGCCCTGGAGCGGTGCAGTGGAATGGTCGGCGTCAGCTCGCCCAGGTCGTCTGGCAGGCCCTTCGCTGGCACCAGGGCGGAGAACTCCAGGTCCGGGGCCAGGGCGGGCAGACGGCGCGCCAGCTCCAGCGCGTACCTCGCGATGCCGTGGAGCTGGCCGCGCACCATTCTCAAATCGAGCAGGACAGATGGCACGCTCCCTGGCCTACCACACGCAGCGCCGCGCCAGTGGTACAAGGCCCGCGTGAAGGTCGCCCTCGTCCACGACTGGCTCGTCACCCACCGCGGCGGAGAACGCGTACTCGACGCCCTCTGCGAACTGTTCCCCAGCGCGGACCTCTACACCCTCATCCACCAGCCGGGCAGCCAGTCCCCGCGCATCGAGAACCGGCGCATCTCCACGTCGTTCCTCCAGCACATCCCGGGCATCCACTCGCGCTACCGGCACTTCCTGCCGCTGTTCCCCCGCGCCATCGAAGCCCTGCGCATCACCGGCGACTACGACCTGGTCCTGTCCTCCAGCCACTGCGTCGCCAAGGGCATCCACGCGCCTCCCGGCGTGCCCCACCTGAGCTACGTCCACGCTCCCATGCGGTACATGTGGGACCTGTTCGACGAGTACTTCGGCCCCGGCCGCACCCGCCTCCCCGTGCGCGCCGCCGCGCTCGCCGTGCGCCCCTACCTCCAGCACTGGGACCGCACCTCCACCCAGCGCGTGGGCCGCATCGTCGCCAACTCCCAGCACATCGCCGGGAAGATCCGCCGCTTCTGGGACCGCGACGCCTCCGTCGTCCCGCCCCCCGTGGAGCTCGAACGCTTCACGCAGGTGCCGCTCGAAGGAGGAGGGCAGGGCGGCTACTTCCTGTGGCTCGGCGCCTTCGCTCCGTACAAGCGCCTGGACGTCGCCCTGGAGGCGTTCCGCACCCTGGACACCCCGCTGTGGGTCGTGGGCACGGGGCAGGAGGCGTCGCGCCTCACCTCCGGGCCGCTTCCGCCCCACATCCGGTTCCTCGGCAACGTGCCTGACAGCGCGCTCCCCGGCCTGTACCGCGACGCCCGCGCGCTCCTCTTCACCCCGGAAGAGGACTTCGGCATCACCCCCCTGGAAGCCCAGGCCACCGGCCGCCCCGTCATCGCCTTTGGCAAGGGCGGTGCCCTGGAGACCGTCACTCCCAGGACGGGTCTCTTCTTCCCGGAGCAGACCCCGGCGTCCCTCACCGCCGCCGTGCGCCAGTTCGACGCCTGGGAGCCCTCCTTCCGCCCCCAGGACGCCCGCGCCCAGGCCGAGCGCTTCAGCCGCGCCCGCTTCCAGCAGGCCATCCAGGCGGAGGTGGAGGCCCTGCTGGGCATGTCGCCGTCCTCCCCAGCGGTGTGACAGCGCTGTCCGCGCCGTCCCCAGTTTCCCGAGGCCTGCCTGCCCGGTGCGTCGGGTGGTGTCCGATGCCCTCCGGTGCAACCCCTTGGTTTCACGGGAAAAGCCGTGCTAGGACGCCGCGCCGGGGGAGGGGCTCGGGCGCTTGAGCGCGCCCGGGGCTCAGGGTGCGTGTCTTGCATCCGACGGACGGTCCTCGTCCCCCGTCAGGAGTCATCGCGGTGTTTGGTCGCCTGCAGCGCTTCTACACGTCCATCAAGGTCGCCGCCGACGCGGGGATGCTCGCGGTGGCGTTCGTGCTCGCGTACTTCACCCGCTTCAGCGGCGTGTTCCCCATCACGGAGGGCATCCCGCCCCCGGGTGAGACGTTCGTCTCGCTGGTGATGGTGCTCGTCATCTTCCCGATGACGTTCCAGCGGGCCCGGCTCTACGCGACGAACCGCGCGCGCTCGCACATGGGCGAGCTGTTCGAGCTCTTCAAGGCCACCATCACCGCGACGCTCATCCTGGTGGCGGTGACGTACTTCATCCGCGAGCGCTACTCGCGCCTCACGCTGGCCATCTTCGTCGTCTACGCCTTCACGCTCATCGCGCTGTCGCGCATGGTCATGCGCCACCTGCTCAGCGAGGTGCGCCGGCGCGGCTACAACCTCAAGTCCATCCTCGTCATCGGCGAGGAGGAGCTGGGGCTGCGCACCATCGAGACCGTGGAGAGCCACCGCGAGCTGGGCTTCCGCGTGACGGGCGTGCTGTCACTCAAGGAGGAGAAGGTCGGCCAGTGGGTGGGCGGCGTGCGCGTGGTGGGCCACGTGGGCCAGGTGGAGTCCTACCTGGATGCCCACCCCGTGGATCAGGTCATCATCGCCGTGCCGCTGGAGGACCAGGCGCGCGTGAAGCCGCTGATGGAACAGCTGGCGCTGCGCACCGTGGACGTCAAGGTGGTGCCGGACCTGTACCAGTACATCACCCTGTACGGCGGCCTGGAGGAGTTCGGCGGCCTGCCCATCATCAGCCTCCAGGGCGACCCCATGGACGGCTGGAGCCGCGTGGCCAAGCGCGTGTTCGACGTGCTCTTCTCCCTGGTCGCCATCGCCGTCAGCGCGCCGATGATGGTGTTCACCGCGCTGCTGGTGCGCTTCACCAGCAAGGGGCCCATCCTCTACCGCCAGGAGCGGATGGGAATGGACGGGCGCACCTTCCACATCCTCAAGTTCCGCACCATGCGCGTGGACGCCGAAGCCCAGGGCGCCACCATGGCCAGCGCCGTGGACGCGCGCCGCACGCCGGTGGGCACGTTCCTGCGCAAGTACTCGCTGGATGAGCTGCCCCAGTTCTTCAACGTGCTGCGCGGCGACATGAGCCTCGTGGGCCCGCGCCCGGAGCGGCCCGTCTTCATCGAGGAGTTCAAGCGCCAGATTCCGCGCTACCACCTGCGGCACAAGGTGAAGGCCGGCATCACCGGCTGGGCGCAGATCAACGGCCTGCGCGGCCAGACGTCCATCCAGAAGCGCATCGAGTACGACCTCTATTACATCGAGAACTGGTCGCTCCTGATGGACCTGAAGATCCTCCTGCGCACCGCGCTGGGCGGCTTCCTTTCGAAGAACGCGTACTGAGCGTCGGGCGGCCCCTGACCCCAGGTGCCGGAGCCGAGGCAGGCAGGCAGACAGGGAGGGCGTGCAGGTCGTATTCGTGCGCACCCTCCTATCGGCACCGCGAAGCCGTCTAGACTGCGGGCCGACATGGGCGACAAGCTGGGATTGACGCTGGTCCGCAAGGGCCTCCTGACGCAGGCGCAGCTCGACCAGGGCATGAGCGCGCAGCTCGTGCACGGAGGCCGGCTGGGCTCCCGGCTGGTGGAGCTGGGGTTCCTCGACATCGAGACGGTGGGCATGGTGCTGGGGGAGCTGACCCGCGCGCCCGTCGCGATGGAGGCGGACTTCGACGCCGCCACCGAGGCGACGCTGAAGCTGCTCACGGCGGATCAGGCGGAGAAGCACCAGGCGTTCCCGCTCGCGGTGGAGGGCCGGCGGCTGAAGGTCGCGCTGGCCAACCCGTTGGATCTGCAGACCACGGATGCGCTCGGGTTCATCACGGGCATGCGCATCGTCGCGTACGTGGTGCCGGAGCTGCGGCTGTTCCACTACCTGAACCTGCGCTACGGCATCGACCGGCCGACGCGTGCCTTGAAGCCCGCCATTCCGCTGCCCGCGCGCCGTTCGGTGTCCATGGCGGCGGTGGCGCCGATGGTCGTGGCGCCGGTGGTGATTCCGCCGCCGGCCGTGCCGCCTCCTCCCGCGCCCGTGCGCGCGGAGCCCGAGGTCGCCGGGATGTTCGGTGGGCTCGCGCCGGGACAGTTCCTCAGTGATGACTCGGAGGAGCAGGAGGCGGAGGCGGACCTGGCCGAAGCGGCCATCGTGGGCGAGGAGCTTCCGGACATCGTGATGGGTGAGCCGGTGCGGGCTCCGCCTGTCCTTGAAGCAGCCCGGCCCGCGGTGGGTCCGCCGGTCGCGCCGCCCCGTCTGGCCCCTACGGCGCAGCCTCCGGGCATGGTGGCCCGGCAGGGGCCGGTGCCTCCGCCTGTCCTGGGGGCTCCGGGGATGGCTGGGCCCGCGACGGGTGCCGTGGCGCCGGGGGGGCTCCCTCCTGGCGCTGGAGCTCCCGCGCGCGGGGGGCCTCCGCCTGGGGCTCCGGGAGCGCAGCCTCCTGGGATGATTGGACGCGGTGGGCCCGTGCCGCCGGGGACCCGGCCTTCCGCGACGGGGATTCCCACCGTGCAGAAGGCGCCGCCTCCGGGCATGCGTCCCGTCGCGCCGGGTGCGCCTGGGGTCGCGGGGCCGCGTCCGGTGGGGCCTCCGGGCGCGCCGATGCCGCCGGGGATGGTCCGGGCAGGACCGCCGCCGGGTGCGCCGGGCATGCCTCCGGGAGCAGCGCCTCGGCCCCCGCCCGTGATGATGGCTCCGGGAGGCCCGGGGCCTGTTCCTCCGGGACAGCGTCCTCCGAACGCACCTGGGG
>NZ_RAWL01000560.1:0-4665 GCF_003668885.1 Corallococcus sp. AB049A
ATGTTGGGGGCGATGTTGCTCGCGGGATGTCCGTCCGCGTGCAACACGAAGGAGTCGTCCCGTCCGTTTCATCTCACGGGGCAGGTGGGTTCGCGTGGGGCGGGCTTCGCATCGGCGCTGTACCAGACGACGGGGGTGCGGATGGAACCGCGCAACCGCATCCGGTGGGCGAACAACGGCGCCGTATTCGACGTGATGGTGGAAGAGATCGGCCGGGCCCGCGCCTCCATCCACATCGTGATGTTCATCTGGCGGCCGGGACGTGCGTCCGACCGGATGATTGAAGCGCTGGCCGAGCGCGCCAAGAAGGGCGTGCACTGCCGCGTGCTGGTGGATCCGCTGGGAAGCGGTCCTTTCGAAACAGAGGTGAAGCCCCGGCTGGAGGCGGCCGGCTGCGAGGCGCACCTGTTCCGCCCGCTGCCGGCGGACGAGAACCTGGCGCGCAACCACCGCAAGATCGTCGTGGTGGACGGCAAGGTGGCCATCACGGGAGGACTGGCCATCCAGGACGAGTGGCTGGGCGACGCGCGCAACGAGAAGGAGTGGCGCGACACCAACGTGCGGGTCCAGGGCCCGGTCGTGGCGCAGCTGCAGCAGGCCTTCGCGGAGAACTGGCAGGAGACGACGGGCCAGCTGTTGCCTCCCACGGACTTCCCCACGCTGTCGGTGGACCAGCCCGGCCTGGATTCCGCGGGTGAAGGCTGGGCGGCGTTCGTCAGCAGCACGGCGAACCCGGAGGTGACGCGCGCGGAGCGGCTGACGCAGCTGATGGTGAAGGCGGCGAAGAAGCGGCTGTGGATTTCGCAGGCGTACTTCACGCCCAACGACGCGCTGACGGCGCTGCTGGTGGAGAAGGCGCGCGCGGGCGTGGACGTGCGGGTGCTGGCGCCGGGGGACAAGAACGACCAGAAGGCCATCACGGTGCTCCAGCGGCAGACCTACGACACGCTGCGGGCGGCGGGCGTGCGGCTCTGGGAGTACCAGCCGTCGATGATGCACGCGAAGACGATGCTGGTGGATGACCGGTGGGTGCTGGTGGGGTCCATCAACTACGACGCGCTGTCGTTCAACCTGTTGGAAGAGGGCTCGCTGGTGTTGGAGGACGTGGAGGCGGCACGTCAGCTGGAGGCCATCTTCCTGGAGGACCTGACGAAGGCGCGCGAGGTCCAGGCCGAGCAGGCGAACCGCTGAAGGCCGGCTGTCCGGTTTCACGCGTGCCCCCTGGAAACAGTGGGCAAGGGACGGGCCGTGTGCTCAAGAGGCGCGTCAGGGCCCTGCAATCAGGCCCGGGAGGCATCGCCATGAGCAGTGCAGCGCCTCGTCATCTCTTCGTCGCGGGCGCCACGGGCGCGACGGGCCGCACGCTGATGCGGCAGGCCCTGGCCCAAGGCGTGTCCGTGACGCCGCACGTGCGCCCCAGGAGCGCGAACACGGAGCCCGCGAACCACTGGCCGAAGAAGGCGGTGCTGGAGCTGGCGGACGGGCCCGCGCTGGTGGAGGCGATGAAGGGCAGCACGACGGTGCTCCAGCTCATCGGGACGATGCGCAAGCGCTTCGCGGCCGGGGACACCTACGAGACGAGCGACATCGGCACCACGCGGCAGCTGGTGGACGCGGCGAAGGCTGCGGGCGTGGACCACTTCATCCTGCTCACGTCGGTGGGAGCGGGGAGCCCGGTGGGCGCGTACCTCAAGGCCAAGGCGGAAGCAGAGCGCATCGTGCGCGAGAGCGGCATCCCCTACACGATGGTGCGGCCCCCGGCGCTGGAGGGCGAATACCACGCGCCGCCCGGCATCCTGCACACGCTGGGCAAGCTGCCCCTGCTGCACAAGCTGAAGCCCATGCACCTGGACCAGCTGGCCGCCGTGCTGCTGCGCATCGCGGAGCGAAGGGCACCGCTGGACACGGCGCTCGAGGACAAGCGCCTCTGGGCGGAGGTCGATGCGGTAGGCCGGTAGCTGTCAGACCCTCCAGGTAGGAAGGCTCCTCCGCCGCGCGAGCGCGGAATCCCAGGAGGAGCTAGAATGATGTCGATGGCGACCGTGGACGAGCTAATTGCCCAGGTTTTGCAACTTTCGCCGGAAGACCGCGCCCGGCTCGTGCGTGAGGTGTCAGACGCGGATGCCCCGGACATCGAGGCGTCCTGGGGCGAGGAGATCAGCCGCCGTGCCCAGGAAGTCATGGATGGGACAGCGGAGCTTGTCGATTGGGAAGACGTGAAAAAAAGAATAGAGGAGCGGCGCGAGCAGAGGCGACGTCAGCGCTAGGTGCACTCCACCCCGTATGGGCATCCGACTGCATCGCGCTGCCGAACCGGAGCTGCTCGAGGTCATCGACTGGTATGAAGACCAGCGCATAGGCCTCGGTGACCGCTTCTCCGACACCGTGTATCTGGCGATGGACTCCATCCACGCGCACCCGGACCGCTGGCCCCTCTGGCCTCGGCTCCATCACACGCCCCCCATCCGCCGCTTCCTGATTCCGGAGTACCCCTTCGCCCTGCCCTACCTCGTCCGTGACGAGGACGTGGTGGTGCTCGCCATCGCGCACCTGCGCCGCCAGCCGGACTTCTGGCTGCCCCGCGCGCGTAGCCGCCCGTAGAGCTACTCCTTCACCGCGCCGGCCGTGAGCCCGGACACGATGCGCCGCTGGAACAGCACCGTGAGCACCACCAGCGGCAGCGTGGCCACCACCGACGCCGCGGCGATCTCTCCCCAGGGTTCCTTGTACTCGCTGGCGAAGAGGCTGATGGCCACCGGCACCGTGCGCTTCTCCGGCGTGGACAGGAACGTCAGCGCGTAGAGGAACTCGTTCCACGCGAAGATGAAGACCAGGATGGCCGTCGTCGCCAGGCCCGGCGCCGCCAGGGGCAACAGC
Organism: Corallococcus sp. AB049A; assembly: GCF_003668885.1. Taxonomy (NCBI): domain Bacteria; kingdom Pseudomonadati; phylum Myxococcota; class Myxococcia; order Myxococcales; family Myxococcaceae; genus Corallococcus; species Corallococcus sp. AB049A. The sequence continues at coordinate 2,878 of NZ_RAWL01000560.1, forward strand.
ACCCTGCGGAACGCGCCCACCGGCGTGCACCCGTCCACCCGCGCCGCGCGGTACAGCTCGTCCGGCAGCTGCCGGAAGAACGACGTCAGCACCCACAACGTCAGCGGCAGCGCGAACGTCGTGTACGGCAACGCCAGGCCCACCAGGCTGTCACGCAGCCCCACCGCGTTGAGGATGAGGTACAGCGGGCTCACCGTCGCGATGGGCGGGAACATCGACACGCCCAGCGCCGCGGACAACAGCAGCCCCCGCCCCCGGAACTCCAGCTTCGCCAGCGCGAACGCCGCGGACGCTCCCACCGTGAGGCAGAACACCGTCGTCAGCGTCGCCACCACCAGCGAGTTCAACACCGCCCACAGGAACGGCCGCCCGAACAACACGCTGTCGTAGTTCGCTCCCGTCAGGTGCGACGGCCATGGCCGCGTCAGCTCGCCGTCCGGCCACAGGCTCGTCAGCACCTGCCACAGGAACGGCCCCAGGAAGAACGTGAGGAACGCCACCACGGCCAGCGCCGTGCCCAGCCCCGGCCGCTTCATCGCCGCCCCTCCTCGCGCCCCAGCCAGCGCAGCCACACCACCGCCAGCAGCACCACGCCCAGGAACGTCGCCACCGACAGCGTGCTGCCGTAGCCAAAGTCCCCGGAGCGCATCAGCGTCTTGTACGCGTAGATGCTCAGCGTCTCCGTCGTGTTCGCCGGCCCGCCCTCCGTCAGCACGTAGATGGCGTCGAACACGCGGAACGCATCCAGCGACCGGAACAGCACCGCCAGCAGCAGCGCGGGCTTGAGCAACGGCAGCGTGATGGACCGGAACTGCCGCCACTCCGACGCCCCGTCCACGCGCGCCGCCTTGTAGAGGTCCTCCGGGATGCCCTGCAGCCCCGCCAGCACCAGCAGCGCCACGAAGGGCGTCGTCTTCCACACGTCCACCAGGATGGCCGCGTGCAACGCATATCCCGGCGCGCCCAGCCAGTTGATCTCCGCCCCACCCAGCATCCGGTTGATGAGCCCGTAGTCCGGGTTGAACATCCACGCCCACAGCCGGGCGCTCACCACCGTGGGAATCGCCCAAGGCACCAGCACCGACGCGCGCAACAGCCCCCGCCCCGGGAACGCGCGGTTGAGCAGCAGCGCCAGCGGCACCGCGAGCAGCAGCTCCACCGCCACCGCCACCGCCGTGAAGTACGCCGTGTTCCCCAGCGCGGACCAGAACCGCGCGTCCCCCATCAGGTAGACGTAGTTCTCCAGCCCCGTGAAGCGCCGCTCGCCGAACACCAGGATGAAGCGGTGCAGGCTCAGCCATATCGCCGCCAGCACCGGGTACAGCGCCACCACGGCAAGCACCAGCACGGCCGGCGCCACCAGCAGGTACGCCTGCCGCCGCTCCCGAGCCTGTGAACCCGCGCCCCTCATTCCTCCTCCAGAGGCTTTTCACCGGTCAGGTGATCCACCTGCTTCTGCGCGCGAGTGAGCGCGGCCTCGGGAGACCGCAGGCCCGCCACGGCGGCGGAGAACTCGCTCTGGAGCACGTCCGCGATGAGCAGGTAGTACGGCGTCACCGGCCGGGGCCGCGCCCGCACCAGCGCCTCCTTCAGGCTCGCGATGAACGGCTGCTCCTCACGCAGCCGCGGGTCGTCGTACAGCGCCAGCCTCGGAGGGTTGCGCGCGTAATGCAGCGCCAGCACGCGGTTCGCCTCCGGTGACGTCAGGTGCGCGATGAGCCGGGCCGCCGCCTTCCTGCGCGCGGGCGGCACGTGCGCGTTCACCGCCAGCTGCCACCCGCCCAGAGT
>NZ_RAWL01000561.1:0-4657 GCF_003668885.1 Corallococcus sp. AB049A
TCCGGCCACCAGGCAGCAGGAGAAGGCGCCCGCCCCGCCCGGCAAGAAGCCGGACTGGATGAGCGACTTCGATGACTGAACCCCCGCTCCGTTTGCGGTGCTCGCACACCGGGCGATAGCGTTTTCACCCTCCAGAAAGGCAGACCATGGGACACGAGAAGCCGATCGAGCCGTTTTCGGACCTGCACCGCGAAGGGGACCACGTGCGCGCGGTGCTGCTGCACGACCCCACGGTGGAAGGCCTGGACATGGCCATCTACATGGACGCTTCCGGCAGCATGCGCGAGGAGTACGCCTACAAGACGCAGCAGCGCTCCTTCCTGGAGTGGCTGCGCGGCGCGCCGATGAAGGAGCCCTCCAACGACGTGGAGCCGCAGGTCCGGTGGATGCTGGAGTACCTGGCCACCAAGGACCGCAACGGTCTGCTCCGCGTGGCCTACTGGGCCTGTGGCACCAACGGCCGCCAGGTGGAGGCCGTGGGTGAGCTCAAGGGCACCGACGTGAAGCAGTACAAGTTCCCCGGCGCGAAGCAGCTGGGCGGCTACACGTACCTGGAGCCCGCGCTGCGCGACTACGTGAAGTACCTGGAGGAGCAGGTGAAGGTGGGCGCCAAGCGCGGCTGCGCCATCATCGTCACCGACGGCCGCCTCCATGACGCGGAAGCGGTGGAGAAGTTCTCCGAGGAGGTGGCCAGGAAGATCGCCTCCGGCCGCCTGCCGCGCATCAACTTCGTGCTGGTGGGCGTGGGCGACGACATCGACGAGGAGCAGCTGGAGCACATCGCCCACGCGGAGTACCCGGGCGTGGGCCACCTCTGGTGCCACCGCATCGCGAAGGAGATCACCCAGGTGGCGGAGCTGGTCGCCGTGCTGGTGGACGAGACCATGACGGTCGCCGCCGGCGGCACCATCTACGACGACAAGGGCAAGGTGCTGAAGACGTACGAGGGCCGCCTGCCCGCGGTGCTGGAGTTCGAGGTGCCGGAAGAGGCCAAGAGCTTCACGCTGGAGGTGAACGGCCAGCGCTACACGCAGCCGCTCCCTGACGAAGACCACGACGAGGACGAGGACCACCACTGATGGCCGGCCACGAAGTCATCAACCGCCCCTTCTCCGACGTCCACCGGATGGGCAACAAGGTCGTCGCGACGCTCTTGCACGACCCCACCGTGGAGGGCCTGGACGTGGCCCTCTACATGGACGGCTCCGCGAGCATGGAGAACGCGTACGGGCCGCGCGGCATCCTGGCGAAGCTCGCCCCGGTGAAGAACCAGGTCGAGCCGCAGATGCAGTGGATGCTGGAGTACCTGGCCAACAAGGACCGGGACGGCAAGGTGCGCGTCACCTACTGGGCCTGCGGCGACGGCACCCAGCTGGAGATGGTGGGCGACCTCACCGGCCCGCAGGCCAAGGGCTACCGCTTCCCCGGCCCCAGGTCCTACGGCAAGGCCACGGTGATGCTGCCGGTGCTGCGCGACTTCGTGGCGCACATCAAGCAGCAGGTGGGCGAAGGCGCCAAGCGGGGCCTGGCGGTCATCATCACGGACTCGCAGATCAACGACGCCCATGACGTGACGGCCTACGCCACGCAGGTGGCCAAGGAGATCGCCTCCGGCCGCCTGCCGCGCATCAACTTCGTCTTCATGGGCGTGGGTGAGCACGTGGATGAAGAACAGATGGAGGAGATCTCCCATACGACCTATCCGGGCGTGGGACACCTCTGGTGCCACCGCCACGCGGACCGCATGGAGGAGATGGCGGAGCTCGTGGCCGTGCTGGTGGACGAGACGATGACCGTCGCCGCCGGCGGCACCGTCTATGACGAGCAGGGCAAGGTGCTGAAGGTCTACGAGGGCCGCCTGCCCGCGGTGCTGGAGTTCGAGATTCCCCCCACGTGCAAGCGCTTCACGTTGGAGGTCGCCGGCCAGCGCTTCGACCAGCCCGTCCCCGAGGAGCACGAGGACGAGGACCACCACGACGAGGACGAGGACGAGAAGCCCCAGGCCACGCCGCCTCCGGCCGCCGCCCCCTCGCACTCACGCCGCGGACACCGCCACTAGGGCGACAGGAAGAGCCAAAGCCATGTCGGAGCAGAAGAAGAGCGGTTCGCGGTTCGGCACGTTGAACATCAAGGGCCTCAAGGAGGTGGAAACCGCCGGCAACGCCGTGCAGCGCCACGTCCACGGCCCTTCCTGCTCCCATGGCCACGACCACGGGCATGACCACCATGGGCATGCCCACTCCCAGCGCGTCATCCGTCCGCCGGCGCACCGTCCGGCGGAAGGGGGCGGCTCGGCGCTCCAGCTGGACCTGGAGGGCACGCTGCCGGGAGAGACGGACGACCAGGGCCGCTTCGAGCGGCTGGAGACGGCCCTGGAGTCGCAGCACGGCATCCTCGACGTGCACCTGCGCCGCGACGCAGGGCACGCGGAGGTGTGCATCCACTACGACCCGGCGCAGGTCCCCGTCGCCCAGCTGCTGAAGCTCGCGCGGAAGACGGGAGAGCAGGTGGCCGCGCGCTACCTGCAACACACCTGGTTCGTGCGCGGGATGGACTCCGCGGACGCGGCCCAGGTCATCGAGCACGCGGTCTCCAAGATGAAGGGCGTGCTCACGGCCAGCGTCGCGTACGCCAGCGAGCGCCTGGTCGTCGAGTACGACAAGGCGGAGCTGAAGCTCGCGGACGTGGAGGCCCGGGTGAAGGCGCTCGGGTATGGGCTGGAAGTGCCCATGGCGGGCCACGCCTGTTCGCACCACGCGCACGGGGGCGGTCTGGCGCCGCTGCTGGAGCTGCCGCTGGTGGTGGCCTCCGGCGTGCTGCTGGCGGCGGGCTTCGTGGTGGACCACTTCGCGCTGGCGCCGCCCCTGGTGGCCACGGTGCTCTGGGCGCTGTCCATGGCGAGCGGCGGCTTCTTCGCCATTCGCGGCTCGGTGCAGTCCATCGCGCAGCTTCGCATCGACATCGAGACGATGATGGTGGTGGCGGCGCTGGGCGCGGCGGTGCTCGGCGCGTGGTTCGAGGGCGCGTTCCTGCTCTTCCTCTTCAGCGCGGGCCACGCGCTGGAGCACCGGGCCATGGAGAAGGCGCGCCGCTCCATTGAAGCGCTGGGCCAGCTGCGTCCGGAGGTGGCGCGCGTGCGCCGGGGCTCGGAGGTCGTGGAGGTGCCGGTGGCGGACGTGAAGCGCGGCGAGCGCATCGTCGTGCGCCCGGGCGACCGCGTCCCGCTGGACGGCGTCATCCGCGAGGGCAAGAGCTCCCTGGACCAGGCGGCCATCACCGGCGAGTCCATGCCGGTGGCGCGCAAGCCGGGCGACGAGGTGTTCTCCGGCACCATCAACTGCGAGGCGGCGCTGGAGGTGGAGGTCACGCGCCTGTCGTCGGAGTCCGTGCTGGCGCGCGTGGTGGACATGGTGGCGCAGGCGGAGGCGCAGAAGGGCAAGCGGCAGCGCTTCGCCCAGCGCCTGGAGCGCACCGTGGCGCCGCTGGTGATGGCGTCAGCCATCGTGTTCCCAGTGGTGCTGCTGCTCCTGGGCACCCCCTTGAAGGAAGCGGTGCTGCGCGCGGTGGGGCTGCTGGTGGCCGCGTCGCCTTGCGCGCTCGCCATCTCCACGCCCTCCGCCGTGCTCTCCGCGGTGGCGTCGGCCGCGCGCGGGGGCGTGCTGATCAAGGGCGGCATCTACCTGGAGCTGTTGAGCGGCATCCGCGCCATCGCCTTCGACAAGACGGGCACGCTCACCGTGGGCCGCCCCCGGCTGCTCACCACGTGGGCCGCGCCGGGCGCGACGCGCGAGGAGCTGCTGGGCACCGCGGCGGGCGTGGAGGCGCTGTCCGCGCACCCGCTGGCCAAGGCCGTGGTGGACGGCGCCGCCGAGGCGCGCGTCGCCGTGCCCGAGGGCCGCGACCTGGAGGCCATCCACGGCCAGGGCATCCGCGCGAAGGTGGGCGACGACGCGGTGGAGGTGGGCAGCACGGCCCTCTTCGCCGGGGAAGCCCTCCCTCCGGAGGTCACCGCCGAGGTGGCCCGGCTGGAGGCGGCGGGCCAGACGACGATGGTGGTGCGCCGCGCGGGCCGCTACCTGGGCGTGCTGGGCGTGGCGGACACGCTGCGCGGCGGCGCCCGTCAGGTGGTGCAGGCGCTGAAGGCGGGCGGCATCGAGCGCACGGTGATGCTGTCCGGCGACAACGCGCTCGTGGCCCAGTCCATCGCGCGGCAGGTGGGCCTGGATGAGGCGAAGGCACCGCTGATGCCCGTGGACAAGGTGACGGCGGTGAAGGAGCTGGGCCGCACGCACCCGGTGGCCATGGTGGGCGACGGCGTCAACGACGCGCCCGCGCTCGCCGCGGCGGCGGTCGGCGTGGCCATGGGCGGCGCCGGCAGCGACGCGGCGCTGGAGACGGCGGACGTGGTGCTGATGAGCGATGACCTGGCGAAGCTGCCCTTCGCGCTGGAGCTGTCCAAGCGCGCCACGGCCGTGATGAAGCAGAACCTGGTCATCGCGCTGGGCGTGAGCGCGGTGCTCGTCGTGGCCGCCGTGCTGGGCCTCACGCGCATCAGCCAGGCCGTGGTGCTCCACGAGGGCAGCACGCTCCTGGTCGTCTTCAACGGCCTTCGCCTGCTCGCCTTCCGGCCGAAGGCGCCCGCCACGCCGCCCCAGCC
>NZ_RAWL01000562.1:0-4656 GCF_003668885.1 Corallococcus sp. AB049A
GAGACAGCCACCCTGCCCGTGCAGGTGCCCGGAACCACGGCGCTTTCCGTCGGGTGGGGGAACGGGGTAGGAGGGAAGGACTGGCATCCGCCTTGCTGAATGTGTTCCCCCGATGAAGCTGCGTGCCCTCCCCCTCCTCCTGTGCCTGTTCGTGGCTGCTCCCGCCGGGGCGGCGTCCGGCCTGGAGGAGGCGCGCGCGAAGGCGCAGTCCGCGCGCACGGAGGCCCGCGGCCTGCGCACCCGTCAGCAGGGACTGCGCGACGAGCTCAACGGCCTGGCCGCGCGCATCGAAGCGCTCAAGGCCCAGCGTCAGGGGAAGCTCACGCCGGGCGGCGAACTGGAGTCCGCGCTGCGCCGCTCGCAGGAGCTGAGCGGGGAGCTGACGGGGCTGGCGCAGTCGGTGTCCGGCGCGGACGGCGAGGTGGAGCGCGCGCATCTGGCGCTGCACGGCGCGCTGTCCCAGGAGCTGACGCGGCTGCGCGCGGCGTGGGACGCGACGACGGACCGGACGCAGCGCGCGCGGCTTCTGGAGCAGATGCGCTCCGTGCGCGGCGAGCGCGAGGCCGTGCGCGCGGCGCTGCCCGCCTCCCAGGTGCCGGCGCTGGATGGCTCGGCGCGCGGGGATGATCCGGAGGACCTGCTCGCGCAGGCGGACGCGCTGCGCGACACCCAGGACAAGGTGCGCCAGCGGCTCCAGGCGCTGAAGGCGCGCATCACGGAGGTGCGCGAGGAGCGCGACCTGGACCGCCGCATGAACGACTTCCTGGGCGAGGAGTCCATGTTCGACGACCAGGACCGCCGCCTGCGCCTGCGCACGGCGGGCGACCGGGGCCTGCAGGTGGCGCCCACCCAGCGGGGCGGCGGCCGGTTTCAGGATGTGACCGTGGGCGACTCCGCGGAGGCGCCGAACTACTCGGGCGACCCTTCCGTCGGAGGGGGAACCGGCGGGACTCCCGCGGGCGGGCTGGCCCCGTCCGTCAGCGCCACCGCCAGCGACCGCCGGCCCCAGGTGGACCCGGTGCGCGCCCAGGCGCTGGCAGCGGGCGGCCCGGAGGACCTGTCCTCGCTGGAGCAGGAGGCCGCGCGGCTGGAGTCCCTGGCGCGCGACCTGGACGGGCGCGCGGGCGCGCTGGAGCAGCGCGCGAAGACGCTGGCGCCCTGACGCGACACCGCCGCGCAGCCGCTACAGCAGGCCGCCCTCCACCTCCAGCACCACCGTGGCCTGCACGCGCACCTCGCGCTCCGGCAGGCGCCCCGTGCCGCGCAGGATGATGGCCATGCTGGGCGCGGCCACGTAGGGCCTCAGGTCCAGGCTGCCGTCCGTGTTCAGCCCCACCGTGGGGTTGGGCGGGCTCAGGCCCAGGCGCGCGATGCCGTCGCGGGACGCGAAGCGCGACTCGGAGTTGCCCGCGCGGGCCACGGCCTCCAGCGAGTCCAGGAAGCCGAAGTCCTGGTCATTGGGGCTCAGGACCTTGAGCGTCATCGACTTCACCTGCACGCGCGTCACCTCGTCCTTGGTGACGTCGCGGTTCTTGAAGTCCTGGTTCTCGTTGAAGTCCAGCGCGGCGAAGCTGCTGATGGAGGGGAACGCGTTGAGGAGCGTGGGGGTGCCGGCGGGGCTCGCGGGCACCGTCGCCTCCCCCTGGACCTCCGTGGTGAAGGACGCCGCGGAACAGGCGCAGAGCGACAGGCCGGTCGCCACCGCGAGGAAGGACGCGTAAGACATGGCCGCAATGTACCGGGCGGCCGGGTGCGGCGTCACCGACCGTGGGCGCTCCCCGGCTGTCCCCGGGACGACGCGGCCGTCCAGGGCACTTGCGAGCGTGGGCATGCCCCCGGGCCGGGGTATGGTGCGCGGCGTCTTGGACCGCCGCCTCCTCCCGCTCCTCCTGGCCCTCAGCCTCCCGTGGGGCCCGGGTGCGCGCGCGGCCGAGTGGGAGGGCTCGCTCCGGGGCACCGGCCGGCTGCTGGTGGACAGCAACGCCCCGCGCGACTTCTCCGACGGCGCCACGTCCGGCCCCGGCGCGGACCTGGCGATGAGCGTGCTGGGCGTGGCGGAAGGCCGGGGCACCGGCGAGCGCTCCCAGGTGGTGGGCCGCTACGAGCTGGGCGCGCGCAAGTACGTGGCCTACGGCAACGAGGACACGCTGGTGCAGGCGGGCGCGCTGGAGGGCTCCTTCGCGCTGGGCACCGAGTGGGGCGTGGGCGCCGAAGGCCACGCCAAGGACCGGCGGGGCGGCAGCCGCGCGTACTCGGACCTGGGCGCCAGCCTCTTCGCCGAGTACGCCCCGGACGTGCGCCTGGCCCTGCGCCTGCGCCTGGGCGCCCGCCGCTTCGTCTACCGCCCGGACCACACGGCCGACTTCGGCGGCCCGGAGGTGGGCGTGCTGGGCCGCTACCGGCTCACCCCGCGCCACACGCTGAGTGTGTTTGGGGATTGGGGCTCGCGCCGCTACGGCCCCTTCGCCCGGCCCTTCCCGGGCGTCAGCCCGGCCCCCGTGCGGCGGCAGGACGGCGCGCTGACGGCGGGCGCGGGCTGGACGTACCGGGGGCCGGTGAAGCTGTCGCTCACGTATGCCTTCCAGGAGGTCAGCTCCAACAGCTTCGGAGAGACGGCGCTGCGACACCGGCTGGTGGGCAGCGCCGGGGTGCGGCTGCCCTGGCGGGTGACGCTCCTGGCGCAGGGGACGCTGGGCCTGTCGCGCTACCCGGACGGCATCTTCCTGTCGCCGGAGATCATCCTGGTGGAGGAGGACGAGGGGCAGAACTCGCTGTCCCTCAAGCTGGCCCGGCCCGTCTCCGCCCGCGTGGATTTGGAAGTGTCCTGGGGCCTGTGGAGCACGCGCCTGCCGCGCAACGGCCTGCGCTACACGCGCCAGGTGTTCGGCGTGGGCTTCACCTGGCGGGACCAGGACTAGGAGCCCGGCTCCGGAGCACCGTCAGTCCAGGTCGGCGATGCGCTCGTCGATTTCCTCGGCCAGGCTGGGATGCTGCTGGGCGAGCGCGTGGTCCCGGGCGGTGGTGAGCACCTCCCTGGCCTTCTGCGGCTGGCCGGCCCCCGCGTAGGCGTCCCCGAGGGAGACGAGGGCGGCGGCGTACTTCGGGTCCAGGCGGACGGCGGCCTCCAGGCTCTGGATGGCGCTGTCGTACTCCTTGCGTTCCAGGTGGAGCTTCCCCAGGGAGAACCAGGCCATGGGGGCCTCCGGGAACTGGACCGTCATCTTCTTGAACTGCTCCAGGCGGGCGTCGCTCATGGACGGAACCCATTAGAGGAGCGCTGGAAGCTTGCCAAGGGTGCGATAGGGTATCCGCCACATGGCCACGAAGAAGAAGACCCCCGCATCCAAGAAGCCGAAGGCGAAGAGCGCGACCCGGGCTCCGGCCCGCAAGAAGACGGCCGCCAAGAAGGCGAAGCCGGGCGTGCGTCCGCCGCCGCGCAAGAAGACCGCCGCCGCGCGCAAGAAGGCGCCGAAGCCCGCCGCCCCGCCCCCGCTTCCCAAGCCGGCTGAGAACGCGAAGGCGCGTGAGCTGGCGCGCCGCATTGGCAACCTGCTGCTGGACAAGAAGGCCACGGACGTCGTCATCCTCGACATGCGCGGGATGACGTCCTACGCGGACTACATCGTCATCGCCTCCGGCGAGAGCGACCGCCAGGTGAGCGCCATGGCGGAGAACGTCCAGGTGCAGCTCAAGCAGGAGGCGCAGCCGCTGCGCCCCATCAGCACCGAGGGCCTGGAGACGGGCCAGTGGGTGCTGCTGGATTACGACGACGTCGTGGCGCACCTGTTCAACGGCGAGGTGCGCGCCTTCTACGACCTGGACGGACTGTGGGCGGACGCGCCCCGGGAGAAGCTGTCCTAGTCCCGTGAAGGTCCGCCTCCTCTCCATTGGCAAGGACCGCTCCGGCCTGTTCGAGCCCGCCGTGCAGGAGTACGCGCGGCGGCTCGAGCACTACACGCGCTTCGAGCTGCTGGAGCTGAACGAAGCGTCGGGGCGCAAGCTCAAGCCCGGGGAGGCGAAGTCCGCGGAGGCCGCGGCCATCCTGGGCAAGCGCAAGCCGCAGGACTGGATTGTCGCGCTGGACGAGCGCGGCACGCTGCTGGACTCGGTGGAGCTTGCCCGCTACGTCGCCAAGGCGCAGACGGGCTCGAAGGACCTGCTCTTCGTCATTGGCGGGGACGAGGGGCTGGATGACTCGGTGCGCGGCGCGGCGCATCAGGTGATGTCGCTGTCGCGGATGACGCTGCCCCACCGGCTGGCGCGCGTGGTGCTCATCGAGCAGCTCTACCGCGCGTTCACCATCCTGAAGGGCGAGCCCTACCACAAGTAGGCGGCCGGGCAGACTCAGGGGCCCAGGCTCCGGAGGCGTCAGGGGGCGTGGAGCGCCCGCGTCGGGAGCGCCCATCATGAACACGCCTTCTTCTGAAACCTCCACGGCCGCGACCGTGCGCATCATCGCCTCGCCCCAGTCCTGGGTGGAGGGCGAGGCCGTCCGCCAGCTGGAGGCCGTGTCGCGCCTGCCCGGCATGCGGCTCGCGGTGGGCCTGCCGGACCTGCACCCCGGCAAGGGCGCTCCGGTGGGCGCGGCCTTCGAGTCCGAGGGCTTCCACCTGTCTCTTATAAACATCTGACGCTGCCGACGACTTAATAGGTGTA
>NZ_RAWL01000563.1:0-4600 GCF_003668885.1 Corallococcus sp. AB049A
AGAGGTGTATAAGAGACAGGCCCGGGACGCTCTCCACCCAGATGCGGCCGCCGTGGCGCTCCACGATGTCGCGGCTGATGTAGAGCCCCAGGCCCAGCCCGCCGTAGGAGCGCGTGGAGGCGTTGCGCGCGCGGAAGTAGCGGTCGAAGAGCTGCTGCTGCTGGTCCTCCGGGATGCCGATGCCCGGATCCGTCACGGACAGCACCGCGACGTCGTCGCTCAAGGACAGACGCACGCGGATGGCGCCGCCGTCCGGGCTGTACTTGAGCGCGTTCTCCAGCAGGTTGGAGAGGACCTGCTCCAGCCGGTACGTGTCGCCGTGGACGGAGATGGGCTCCGGGGGGCGCTCGAAGTCGAAGGTGTGGTTGCCCCTCTGGCCGTCCATGCTGGCGAGCGTGTGCTCCACCAGCAGGTCGAAGCGGGTGGCCTCCGGGTGCAGGGCCAGGCGGCCGGCCTCGATGCGGGACGCGTCCAGCAGGTCGTTGATGAGGCCGGTGAGGCGCGTGAGCTGGTGGCGCGCGTGGCGCAGCACGCTGGGGTCCAGGTTCTCGCCGCGCTCCAGGCGGCGCTCCAGCGTGGCCAGGCGCAGGCTCAGGGGCGTCAGCGGCGTCTTCAGCTCGTGGCTCGCGATGGAGAGGAAGTCGTCGCGCACGCGGATGGCCTCCTGGGCCTCGCGGTACAGGTGCGCGCGTTCCTCCTCGGCGCGGCGGCGCTCGGTGATGTCCTCGATGAGGACGCCCACGCCCAGGACGCGGCCGTCCGGGGTGCGCACGGGATAGAAGTTGCCCCGGAAGCAGCGCCGGGGCCCTTCGAGGCCCAGGTCCACGTCGGAGGTGGACTCCTGGTCCACCAGGGGCTCGCCGGTGTTCAGCACGTACCGGGGCCCCTGCTCCGCGATGGCGCCCGCCTCCCCGAGCAGCTCCGGCAGCGTATGTCCCGGGTGCGCGTCCGCCGGGATGCCGTTGAGGCGCGCGAGCGTCTCGTTGACGCGCACGTAGCGCAGGCGCGTGTCCAGGAAGCCGATGCCCACCGGCGCGCCTCGGAAGAGCAGGTCCAGCTGGGCCAGGTTCTCCTCGCGCTCGGCCTCCACGCGGCGGCGCTCGGTGATGTCCTCCACGATGCCCACGCCGCCCTCCACGCTGCCGTCCTCCGCGTAGCAGGGCGCGAAGCGGATGCGCACCGGCGTCTCCTTGCCGGTGGTGACGGAGCGGTAGTTGCCTTCGTAGTCGCAGGGGCGGCCGTCCAGCGATTCGCGCACGCAGGTCAGGATGCGCTCGTCGCGCAGCGTGAGGAGGTTCAGGCCCACCAGGTTGCGCTTCGACGTGCCAATGAGCCCGGAGAAGCGCTCGTTGCACGCGGTGATGACGGGCAGGCGGTCGAAGTGGAAGATGCCCAGGGGCGCGTTCTCCACGAGCAGCCGGTAGAGCCGGTCCGCCGTCTCCGGGTGCATGGACGCGTCGGTGGTCCCGGCCACCTGCTCCACCGGCTCCTCCAGCGAGTCGATGACCTCATGCAGCCGGCGCATCGTGAGGACGATGCGCTCCTGTCCGTCCATGCCGGCGGCGCCCACGGCCAGCTCCACCAGCAGCTCCACGCCGTCGCGCCGCCGGGCGAAGACGCGCGTGGGCCGCCCGCCCAGCGCCTTGCGGCGCGACAGCAGATAGCGCGGCAGGCTGAGGCCGTGGAAGCGGTGCAGGCGGGACGGGAAGAGGTCGGTGACGGGCCGGCCCAGGAGCTGTTCGCGGTCCCAGCCCAGCAGCCGCTCCGTCGCCGCGTTGACCTGCAGGATGCGCTCATCCGGACCGCACGCGACAAAGGGGTCCACCGCGGCGTCCAAGATGGCTTCCAGCTCCCGTGCGGCTCCTGCGGACATGCATCGCTCCTGGTGGGCTTCCTGCCACGAGGGCAGGCCCTGCCGGGCGGTGGGGGCTCCCCGGCGTTGGCGGGCGCGCGTCTTGGCGCCCGTGCGCGTTCCCTTTGCCTACAGGTACACACTGTCGGCTTCCCCGGCGCGGAAGTGTCCGGAGGTCGGATGCCGTCAGCGCCCCTGGAGACCAGGCGGGCAGGCCTAGCGCCGGCGCTTGGGCTGCGTGCGGCCGCGCTTCGCCGCCTGCTTGCGCACGGGCTTCTTTTCGGGCGCGGGCGGCCGGGCGTTCAGCGTAAGCGTCTCCAGCTTCTCGCGCAGGGTGCGCGTCTCCTGCTTGAGCGCGTCCAGCTCCTCGCGCAGCGACGCGACCTCGCGGGCCTGGGGCGCGCCTTCGCGCAGCGACCGCACGGCCTCGCGGGCGTAGCGGCGCGTCCGAGGGTCGCTGAAGGTCGTGCCCTCCAGCGCGGGCAACAGGCGCCGGTCGCCCAGCGTGGAGGCCGCGTCGCAGACCGCCAGCTGCACGCGGAACTGCGGGTCTCGCAACAGCTGCGCGAACAGGTCCACCGCTTCGCGCTTGCGGTTCGCCACCTCCGCCAGCTTCGCCACCGCGCTCACGGCCGCGCGGCGCAGGAACGAGGGCTGGCCGTAGGCCGTCCGAGCCACGGCCACCGGGAACGCCGCCGCGTCCTGCGTCTCCGCCAGCCCGTCCATCGCGGCCGCGCCGATGACGTCCTGGAACGACGGCCGCGTGGCGGCGGCCTCCAGCAGGGGCAGCGCATCCGGCGCGCGCACGCGGCCCAGTCCCCGCGCGGCCTCCGCCTCCACGAAGTAGCTGGCGTCTCCGGCCTCCAGCAGCGCGCGCAGCCGGGCAGCCACCTCCACGTCGTGGCGGAACTCACCCAGCGCGGCGACGACGGCGCGGCGCACGCGCGGGTGCTCGGTGACGGCCGAGTCGAGCAGCAGCGCGCGGGCCTCCGGCGTGCGGATGCGGCCCAGCGCCTTCGCGCACGCGGCGCGGGTGGCCCAGAAGAGCTTCGCGTCCTTCAGCGCGCGGCCCAGTGCCTCCACCGACCGCAGGCCTCCGTCCTTGCCCAGCGCGTGCGCGGCCTCCGTGCGCGCGCGGGCCTCCGGCGCGTTCGCCAGCTCCTCGCGCCACAGCCCCACGGCCTTGTCCACGTCCAGCGTGCCCAGCACGTCGCGGCGCGGATCCACGCGCACCTGCGTGGGCGCGGCGGGGCAGGGCAGGTGGAAGCGGTGCTCCGCGTCCGTGAGGTCCAGCCGGTGGCGCGTGTCTTCTCCATTCGCCGTGACGACGACCTCCAGCGGCAGCCGGAAGACGGGCGTGCCCGAGTCCGTGCGCTGCGTCTGGCGCACGGCGATGCGCAGGCGCGCGTCGTCCGCCTCGTAGCGGACCTCCACCTTCAGCTCCGGGTGTCCGGGGGAGAAGACGTACTGGTCGAACACCGGGTCCAGGTTGTGGCCGGTGGCCTCTTCAAAGGCGCGCGCCAGGTCCACCGTCTCCACCACGCCGTGGCGGTGGGACGCGACGTAGTGGCGCAGGGCGCGCACGAAGAGGTCATCCCCCACGCGGCGGCGCAGCTCGTGGAGCACCAGCCCGCCCTTCTCGTAGAGGTGGCGGTCGAACAGGTCCATGGGCGCCTGGAACTTCCGGGCGACGATGGGGCGCGCGTAGCGCTCGCGCGTCTCGGAGAGGTAGGCCTCCAGGTCGAGCGCCCGGTGATGGTCGGCCTCGTCCCGGTTGTCCCCGCGCTCCTTCCAGAGCACCTCGAAGTAGGTGGCGAAGCCCTCGTTGAGCCAGCCGTGGGGCCAGTCGCGGCAGGTGAGCAGGTCGCCGAACCACTGGTGCGCCAGTTCGTGGGAGATGAGCGGTTCGGCGGTGTAGTCCAGGTGCGCCCGCGCGTCGTGCAGCACGGTGTCCACCAGCGTGGTGGCCGTGGTGTGCTCCATGCCGCCCAGGATGAACTCCGTGACGAACACCTGCGCGTAGCCGCTCCACGGGTAGGGCTCGCCGGTGAGGGCTTCGTACGCGGCGATCATCCGCGGCGTGCGCGCCACGCACCGGAGCGCGTCCTCGCGGCGGCCCTTGGGGAACAGGTAGCGCAGCGGCGTGGTGCCGGCGGTGTCGGTGGCCTCGTCGAAGTCGCCCACCACCAGCGTGACGAGGTAGGGCGCGTGCGGCTGCGCCATGCGGTGGTGCTGGGTGCGACGCCCACCGGTGGTGACGTCGCTGACGAGCACGCCGTTGGACAGCGACGTCATGTGCGCCGGGAAGGTGGCGATGACCTCCGACGTGGCCTTCTGCGCGGGCGTGTCCAGGCAGGGGAACCAGCACCTCGCGTCGATGTCCTGGCCCTGCGTCCACGCCTGCACCGGACGGTCGGGGTAGCCCGCGTCGGGGCCCCAGAAGTAGAGGCCGCGGCGGGGACGGGCGCGGTAGGTGAGCGCGACGTCACACGCCTGGCCTGAGTCCAGCGCGCGAGGCAGCTCCACGCGCACGTGGGCGCCGGAGTTGGAGAAGGGGACGGAGCGGCCGTCGACGCGCGCGTCGCTGACGTCCAGGTCCACCGCGTCGAAGGTGACGGTGGTCACGGCGCGGACCGCGGACACGCGGGTGGTGCAGGTGCCGGCCAGGGCGCGCGTGTCGAAGTCCAGGTCCAGCTCGATGCGCACGTGCTCGGCGCGCACGGGGCGGGGCGCGGCGTAGTGCTCGGT
>NZ_RAWL01000564.1:0-4649 GCF_003668885.1 Corallococcus sp. AB049A
GGCGGATGGGGGTGGCGTGGGCCAGGTTGTCGCTGACGGGGCAGCGCGTCTCCACTTCGCGCAGCAGGTGGGCCAGCTGTTCCTGCGTGACGTCGCCCTTCACGTGGATGGTGGCGGTGAGGGACTGGTAGCCCGCGTGCGCCGCGAGGATGAAGTCGAGCGGGCTGGGCGCGCCGTTCTGGCCGCCCAGCTCCACGGGTTCGTCCATGAAGATCTTGAACGCCTGCGCCTCCGTGGTGCTGCGAGCCATGCTCTCGCCCACGGTGCGGACCTGACCGGTGTACATCGGCTGTGCCATGTCGTTGGCCTCCTGCACTGCATACGCAGGCAGGGCGCCGGACGGGTTCGCGGTGCTTTTTCCGGGTGGGCAGTGTTGATGACCTTGAAGTCCAAGGTGTTCGGGGCAGACACCGCGACAGGCGGCCCGGTACAAGGCCTGAAGCGGCCCGTCCTCCCAGGGCGCGTAGGGGCATCCCTTGGGGGGAGGCGGCGGAGACCTTGACCCCTCCACAACGGCTGGTCCTGGGAATCGCCGTGCTCGCGTCGCTCGTCACGTTCCTGGACGGGGCGATCATCAACGTCGCGCTGCCCGCGATGGTGCGGGACCTGGGCGGCGGGCTCACCCTCCAGCAGTGGGTGGTGGATGCCTATCTCATCACGCTGGGCTCGCTGATGCTGGCCGCGGGCTCGCTGTCGGATGTCTTCGGGCGCAAGCGCATCCTGCGGCTGGGCCTGCTGGGCTTCGGGGCGACTTCTCTGTTGTGCGCGCTGGCGCCGACGGGCGCGGTGCTCATCCTCGCGCGTGCACTGCAGGGGGCCACGGGCGCGCTGCTGGTGCCGGGCTCGCTGGCGCTCATCCTGTCCTTCTTCTCCGGCCCCGAGCAGGCGAAGGCCATTGGCGCGTGGACCGGCTGGACGGGAGGCGCGTTCATCGCGGGGCCGCTGGTGGGCGGGCTGCTGGTGGACACGGTGGGCTGGCGATGGATCTTCGGCATCAACGTGCTGCCCATCGCGCTGACGCTGACGCTGCTCGCGCGCATGGAGGAGCCCGCCCGGCCGGAGGGCGCGCGCGTCGACGTGCTGGGGGCCGTGCTGGCATGTCTGGGATTGGGCGGTCCGGTCTACGCGCTGATTGAACAGGGGTCGGTGGGCTGGACGCATCCCACGGTGCTGGCGTCGCTGGGCGTGGGCGTGCCGGCGTTCCTCGCGTTCCTCTGGCAGGAGCGGCGGTCGTCGCACCCGATGATGCCCCTGGGGCTGTTCCGGGCGCGCAACTTCTGGGTGGGCAACCTGGCCACGACGTCCATCTATGGGGCGCTGGCGTTGAGCGAGTTCGTCATCACGCTGTTCCTCCAGCAGGTGGGAGGACTGCGCGCGACGCTGGCGGGCCTGGCGCTGCTGCCGACGACGATCATCATGTTGTTGTTCTCGTCGGTGTTCGGCGGGCTCGCGGGGCGGTTCGGTCCTCGCCTGTTCATGGCGGTGGGGCCGTGTGTCGCGGGCGCCGGGTTCCTGCTCATGCTGCGCGCAGGCACGCCGCTGGACTTCTGGACGCAGATGCTGCCGGGCGTGCTGGTGTTTGGCGTGGGGCTGACGACGACGGTGGCGCCGTTGACGGCGGCGGTGCTCGGGTCCGTTCACAAGGAACAGGCGGGCATCGGCTCGGCCATCAACAACGCCATTGCCCGGGTCGCGGGGCTCATCGCCATCGCGTTCACGGGGCTCATCATGGGCCCGCGACTGGACGTCGCGGGCTTCCACCGGGTGATGATCGTCTCCGCGGTGATGCTGGTGCTGGGCGGAGTCATCTCCGCCCTGGGCATCCTCAATCCTCGGCGGGCTGGAGGGAGAAGTACACGGCCTCGGTCCCCAGGTTGAAGGTGTCCCCGTCGGAGATCTTCTGGCGCTTGATGCGCTGGTGGTTGATCCACGTCCCGTTGGACGAACCCAGGTCCTCGATGAAGTAGTCGTTGCCCTCGCGCACGACGGCGGCGTGCTCGCGGGAGACCCTGCCGGACTTCACCACGAGGCTGCACTGCGGACCGCGTCCCAGCGTGAAGCGCTCCACGTCCACGCGCGTGCCGGGGTCGTCCGGGCTCAGCCGCACGAACAGGTCCATGCGCGCGGGGGCCTTGGGGGCGGGCTTGCGGCTCCGGTTGGATTCCGCGGGCGTGTTCTCCACGGGCTCGGAGGCGCGCAGCACGCGGCCCTGCCTGCGGCCGGCGGAGGCCTTCTCGGCCGGAGGTGCCACGAAGGGCAGGTCCTGCTCGGGTTCGCCTTCCGCGCCCGGGTCCCGCGGCTCCTCGTCCGCTTCGGATGCCGCGGCCGCGTCTTCGTCGGAGCCCGTGGCCTCCTCACCCGTCTTGGCTTCTTCGGGGCCTGAGTCGTCGGCCTCGTTGGCGCCCGGGAGTTCTTCGGAGCCGATGGCCGCTTCGATGTCCGCCGCGGATCCGTCGTCTTCTTCCTCGGGGGCCGTCGAGTCCTGCTCGTCCGTGCCGGAGGGCTCCTCGTCGGCGGCCGCCTCGTCCTCCGAAGCCTCGTTGTCCTCTTCGGCCGACGCGTCTTCACCCGCGCTGGACTCGCCCGTGTCGGGGGCATCGGCTTCGGACGCTTCGTCCTCGTCCGACGCTTCGTCCTCGTCCTCGTCCTCGTCCGACTCCTCGGCCTCCTCGTCCGACTCCTCATCCTCATCGGACGCCACCGGCACGTCGCGGGGCAGGGTGACCGCGTCCACCGCCGCCAGGACCTCCTGCATGCGGGAGCGCGCGTGGGCCGCCTCTTCCGCGGGCGTCGGGGCCTTCACGGGTTCGGGCTCGGCGACCGCGGACACGGCGGGCTTCGCGGGCGCGGCGGCGGGGGACTCAGCCGGGCGCACCGGTGCGGCGGAAGGGACCTCGGCCGGGCGCACCGGTGCGGGCTCCGGGGGCCGGGCCGCCGGGGCTCGCACGGGCTCTCCCTCGGCCGCCACTCCGAGCGCCACGGGCGTGGGTGACACGTAGCCGTTCTGTTTCGCGAGCAGGAACAGCGCCTGGGCCACCAGGGCGTTGCGGTCCACGCCCAGGTCGTGGCTCATCTGCTCCAGCGCCCGCCACAGGGGCTCCGCGACCTCGATGGTTTCACGAATCCGATTCATGCCTAGCTGCCCCTCAGGTTGCTCTGCCACGGAGAGACGTGATCCGGGTCATTGAGCCAATAGAACATCGCTTGCGTCTCCGCGTACTGCCGCTCCGCGATGGACACCAGGTTCGGGTGCAGGTCGCCCAGCGGGACGCCCTCGAACAGGAAGCCCTGGCCGGGCTTCGTGGTGCTGGCGTTCCCCCGGAACTTGCGGTCCCGGCTCTGCCACAGCCGCTGCGAGGCCTGTCCCGCCGCCTGGCCATAATCCGCCGGCGGCGCGACGCGCGTGGGCATCCGGAACGACGTCTCTCCGCACGACCACAACAGCCACGACAGCGCGCTCCAGTCCCCGCGCAACATCAGCGTCAGGTCCGCGAGCCCCATCTCCAGGTCGAGCGTCTCGTCGACCTCCACCAGGTCGTCATCATCTCCCGCCAGTTCGTACTGCTTCAGCTCCACCGGCCCATCGCCCAGCAGTCCTGACAGGTCCGGCGGCAGCCAGGAGACCGAAGCACCGGGCTTGAACCGCTGGAGCAGCGCGCCGCGCATGGCCTGAAGCCGCGTGGCGTACCTGCGCACCATCTGCTGGATGGCCTCCAGGGACTGCGCGGGCTTCTCCGGCAGGCCGTCGTAGGCGCAGCGCGGAGGCTCCTGGCCCGCCCAGAAGTCGAACCGGGGGTACAACGCCCGCGCGTACGTGGCCAGGAACGCGGCCGTGTCCGGCTCCACGGAGGAGAGCCCTTCCGCGTCCTTCCGCACCTGATCCGCCACGCCCAGGTTCAGCAGGATGAGGCCGCGCGTGAACAGGTACGCCTTGCGCTCCGGCGCCAGCAGCATCGCCGCGTGCAGGAAGTCCAGCGCCGCGCGCGGCCGGTCCGTCTGATCCAGCAGCACCGCGTACGCCCGCAGGATCGTGGCGGCCTCTCCGCCGCGCATGAGCGCGTCCGCCATGGGCGCCCACGACCGGCCCGCTCCCTGCACCACGTCGTCCGCGACCTCGCGGGCCGAGTCCTGGGTGCGCGGCAGCGTCAGCTCCTCCAGTCCGTCCTTCAACGGCTGGACGTCCAGGGACGTGGCGCAAGCGCGCGCCGTGGCGAGCAGGGCCTCGCGGTAGCGCCGCTCCGCGCGGGCCACCTTCGCCAGCTCGCGCCAGCCCTCCGCGCTCCGGGGGAGGTTGGAGAACACCATCGAGCGCGCCAGCGCCTGCTCATCCTGGGCCTGGCCCAGGTCGCGCTTGAGCACCACCGCCCGCTGCGCGTCCATCAGGGACCACTCGCCGCACGCGAGGTCGCCTTCCGCGCGGCCCTCCTCGAAGTGCACGCGGAAGTCCGCGTAGGTCTTCTCCGCGCGCGACCAGTAGCGCCCGTGGCGCCGTCCGTCCTCGAACTCGGCCTCCCAGAGCAGCTGTCCCTGCACGTCCCAGAAGCGGGTGAGGCCGTGGCGCTCGCCGTCCGCGTTGAGCGTCACCCGGGTCCACTGGTTCAGGTCCTCGCGCAGCTCCGCGTCCTCGGGCAGGTGCGCCGGGCGGGTGG
>NZ_RAWL01000565.1:0-4641 GCF_003668885.1 Corallococcus sp. AB049A
CTCCGCGGCCTTCGCCGGGACGGCCGCCTGCGGACGCTTCGCGGGCTTCGGGTCCACCACGTCCGACGCGCGGAAGCTCGTGCGCTCCGGGGGCGGCTCCGGCGGATCATCGTAGGAGTCGCGCACCGGCCGCGCGCGCGGCTGCTTGTTCTCCTCGTCGCCGAACGGGTCCTCCTCGCGGCGGCGGTCCTTCTCCTGGATTTCGCGCAGCTTGGCCGCTTCCGTCTTGCCCGTCCGGCGCTCGGGCGCGGCTTCCGGGGCGTCCGGTGCCCGGTTGTTCACCGCGTTGAACCGGCGTGCACACTGCGTGCGCTGGTCCAGGCAGGTGTCGAAACAGCGCGTCAGCTTCTTGATGGCCGCGCCGTTGCCGCCGTACTCGATGGTGCAGTCCTCCTTGCACGTGGTGGCGTCCTCCTCGCAGCCGGGCGGGACGGGACCGGCCAGGGCAGGGGTTGCGAACAGGACGCTGAGGACGACGAGGCGCGGAAGAAGACGCATGGCAAATGTGAAAGCTACCAGTCTTCCGAGCTTCCTGGGCGAGCCCCCCGCGATATCGTCAGGCCCACGCCCGGCGACCGGGCGAGAGGAGACGCATGCGGGCGGTCAAGGTGGGCATCATCGGGGGCAACGCCCTCTACCAGGCCCTGGGGCTCCAGGGCCGCGGCGAACACGTCTCCGTGGAGACGCCCTTCGGGCCCCACAGCACCCCGCTCATCTCAACGGAGCTGGACGGCGTCCCCATCGTCTTCGTCTTCCGCCACGGCCAGGGCCACGTCCACAACGCCACCCGCGCCCCTTATCGTGCCAACCTCTTCGCCCTGAAGACGCTCGGCGTCACCCACGTCATCGCCACCGGCACCGTGGGCAGCCTGCGTGAAGCCATCCAGCCGCTCCACCTGGCCCTGCCGGATCAGGTCATCGACCGGACCTACCGCCGCCCCTGCACCTTCTACGACGACGTCGCCGTGCACGTGGAGCTGGCCCAGCCCTTCTGCGCCACCCTGCGGCAGACGCTCACCACCGTCTCCCAGCAGAGCGACACCGTGGTGCACCCCTCCGCCACCTACGTCTGCATCGAGGGGCCCTCCCTGAGCACCCAGGCGGAGAGCCAGCTGTACCGCGCGTGGGGCGGGGACCTGGTGGGGCTCACCGCCATGCCGGAGGCGCGGCTCGCCCGCGAGGCGGAGCTGCACTACGCCCTCATCGCGCTGCCCACCGACCATGACTCCTGGCGCCCGCAGCCCGTGGGCCAGGAGCCCGAAGCGCTCCTGCCGCAGTTCGCCCAGCGGCTGGACGCCGTCACGGCCCACGGCGCCGCGCTCCTGCGCCGCGCGCTGCCCCGCATCGCGGGCACCGCCTCCACCTGCCGCTGCGACAGCGCGCTCGCGCTGGCCATCTTCACCGACCGCACCCGCATCCCCGCGGAAGTGAAGAGCCGCCTGCGCCCGCTGCTGGGCCGCTACCTGCCCTCCGGACTCGTCTAGCGTTCAACACCCGGCACAGCGCTGCTGCCTCTGGCCGCGAGCGCTCGGCTGGCCGCCTGCTGCCGAATGCCCGGACCGGCCCCACATTGGCTCCCCACAGACCCGGAGGGGGAACCACATGGGGCTGCCACGGCTCAAGTACCTGACGTGGAGGGAGTTCGCGCGGCGCTTCTGGAAGGAGATTGAAGAGGACACCGTCACCGACGTGGCGGCGCAGCTGTCCTACTACTTCCTCTTCTCCCTGTTCCCGTTCCTGGCCTTCCTCGTCACGCTGGTGGCGTACATGCCGTTCGCGCCCGGCGCCGTGGACGCGATGATGGACCGCATCCGCCCGCTGGTGCCCGGCGACGCGCTGGGCGTGGTGAGCCAGCACCTGACCTCCATCGTCGGCGAGACGCGCCCCAGGCTGCTCACCGTGGGTCTCATCATCGCGCTGTGGACGGCATCGCGCGGCGTGGACGCCCTGCGCAAGGCGCTCAACCTGGCCTACGACGTGTCGGAGTCCCGGCCCTACTGGAAGACACAGGGCCTGGCGCTGCTGGTGACGCTGCTGGGCGGCCTGCTGATTCCGCTGTCCTTCGCCATCCTGCTCCTGGGCGGGCGCGTGGGGGCGTGGGTGGCGGACAAGCTGGCGCTCATCGACGAGTTCCACCTCGTCTGGTCCTGGCTGCGCTGGCCCTTCACCGCCGCGCTGGTGATGCTGATGCTGTCGCTCTGCTACTACCTGCTGCCGGACGTGAAGCAGCGCTTCAAGTACATCACCCCGGGCTCCGTCATCGGCACGCTGGCGTGGCTGGGCAGCACCTGGGGCTTCACCCAGTACGTGGAGCACTTCGGCAAGTACGACGTCACCTATGGCTCCATCGGTGGCGTGGTGGTGCTGCTCCTGTGGCTCTACATCTCCGGGCTCATCTTCATCCTCGGAGGAGAGCTCAACGCCATCCTGGAGCACGCCTCAGCGCAGGGGAAGGCGAAGGGCGCGCGCGACTTCGGTCAGCCCGCGCCCCTGGAGCCGCCCCTCAAGACACCCGGCGCGGCCAAGAGCGCCGCCAGCGCCCGGAAGACGCGGCTCGCGCTGTTCAAGCGCAAGCGCCGCGTGGCGGAAGGCAAGGACCCGGAGCCCCCGGGCCTGGTGCCGGACGGGAACGACAACCCGTCCGTGCACTGAAGCCGCGCAGGGCTATTGCTTGGGCAGCTTGGCCTGGATGGCCGTCAGCCCGCCCGGGGCGTTGCGGTCACCCTTGAGGCCCTGCTGCGCGATGATCTTCCGCAGGTGCGCGATGCGGTCCTCGTTGGTGGGGTGCGTGGACAGCCACTTGAGCACGCCCGGCGTGGAGCCCTGCTCCTTCTGCAGCTTCTGGAAGAAGGTGATGAGGCCGTTGGGGTCGAAGCCCGCCGCGGAGGCGTACTTCGCGCCGTACTCGTCCGCTTCGGTCTCCTCGCTGCGGCCGTGCGCCAGCTGCAGCCCGCCGCCCGCCAGCTGCGCGGCGATCTGCGCGGCGGTGCCCGGGTTCTGGCCCAGCGCCACCTGGGTGATGGCCTGCAGGCCGTAGGCGTTCACCATGGCGCGCGCGGAGTGCCGGCCCACCACGTGGCCCGCCTCGTGCGCCATCACGCCCGCCAGCTCCGCCTCCGTGTCCGCCGCGAGCAGCAGGCCCGTGTACACGTAGAGGAAGCCGCCCGGCGTGGCGAAGGCGTTGACCGTCTTCGGGTCGTTGATGACGTTGACCTTCCACTTCACCCCGGAGCGGTCCTTGTTGGCCTGCGCCAGGATGGGGGCGGAGATGCTCCGGACGTAGTCCAGCACCGCCGGATCCTGCACGTACTGGATCTTCTCCTTCGACTCCAGCTCCTGCTTCACCTGGAGGCCCAGCTGGTTCTCCTGCTCGTCGGAGATGAGGACGCTGGCGATCGCCTTCTCCGCGCCCACGCGCTGCTTGGCGCAGCCCGTGGAGAGGCCCGAGGCCAGGGTGAGGGTCAGGAGTGCGGTGACCGTCCGTTGCATGGTGGTGTCGTCCCTTCTTCGCGGTGGGGTACTGGAGGCTTTGCGCGGCCCGTCGTAGCCGCGCCTCCACGGTCCGGGCAAGCGTCTTCCCCACGGGCCATCCACCGGGGGACATGCGCCGGAAACCTTCCGGTGGTATGCCCCCGCCCGGATGCCTGAGCTACCGGAAGTGGAGATCGCCCGGCGCAACCTGGAGCGCTGGTTCCAGGGCCACCGCATCGTGCGCGCGGAAGCGGACGCCACCCGCGTCTTCCGGGGGGCGGAGCAGGCCCACTTCACCCGGCTCACCGGCCGCGTGAAGTCCCTGGAGCGCAAGGGGAAGTACCTCCTCATTACCCTGGAGGGCGGCCACGGCCTGATGGCCCACCTGGGGATGACCGGCAAGTTCGTGCGCCGCAAGCAGGGCGAGTCCGTCCCCTACAGCCGCGCCCGCTTCCACCTGGACGACGGCCACGTGGTCCACTTCAGTGATCCACGCCTCTTCGGGCGCATGGAGCCCGTGCCCGCCAGGGAGCTGTGGGAGCTGCCCGCGGTGAAGGCCCTGGGGCGCGACCCCCTGACGGAAGGGCTCACCGGCCCCCAGCTCCAGGAGGCGGTGGGGGATTCCAGACAGGACCTGAAGGTGGCCCTGATGGACCAGGGGCGCGTCGCGGGCCTGGGCAACATCCACGCCGCGGAGGCGCTCTTTCGCGCGGGGCTTCACCCGGCGCGCAAGCCCGGCACCCTCACGCCGGACGACTGGAAGCACCTGGCCAGGGCCATCCACGCCGCGTTCGACTTCGCCTTCAAGGAGCAGGAGGGCGAGGACATCACCTATCTGGAGGAGGCGGGCTCCGTGAACCGCTTCCGCGTCTACGGGCGGGCCGAAGGGCCGTGCTCGAAGTGCGGAACGACCGTGGAGTCCTTCACCCAGGGTGGGCGGACCACGCATTTCTGTCCGAAATGTCAGCCGCTCTCCAGCGTTGCCTCCCCCGCGGCCCGGAAGGGCGCGGCGGCGGGGAAGGGGACGGCCTCCGCCGTCACCCGCCCGAAACCCAGATCCCGTAGTCGTTGACACCCCAGGGGGGCATGGCTTGAATCGCCCGCCCTTTACACCCGGCCGCGTCATGTCGCGGCCCCGGAGACCGTTGACCATGCCTCACGTCCTGCTGG
>NZ_RAWL01000566.1:0-4640 GCF_003668885.1 Corallococcus sp. AB049A
GTATAAGAGACAGCCAACTTCCCCGGGCGGGATCCGGACACCGGCGCGTCCCCCGGGTCGGTCCCCCCTGTCGGACAGGGAGCGGTTCGCGGCAAGAACTCGTGAGGCAGCCGACCGAGCACCGCTCGGAAACTTCCCAAGCCTTGCGCCCGCCCGATAGGATGTGGCGGTTTTCACTGCACTTTTTGCTGGGTGAAGGGCTTCATGGAGCGTCGCGTCCTCATCGTCGAAAGCCAGAACGACTTCGCACTCAGCATGGCCTCCGTGCTCAAGAGCGCGGGCTACAACACGGCCATGGCCACCACTGCGTCAGACGCGCAGCGGGAGTTGGAGAAGCGCCGACCCGACCTGGTGGTCGTGCGCGCGGAGCTGCCGGACCAGTCCGGCTTCGCCCTCTGTGGGCAGATCAAGAAGGGCAAGTGGGGCCAGAACCTCAAGGTCCTCCTGCTCTCCTCGGACTCCGGTGTGGAGGGTCTGAACAAACACCGTGAGACGCCGGCCGCCGCGGACGGCTACCTCGTCATCCCGTTCGAGATGGGCGAGCTGGCCTCCATGAGCGCGGGCATCGTCCCGCCCGGCACCGACGACTCGGACGCGGACCTGGACGCCGCGCTCTCCGGCGCGCCGCGTGAAGCCCCGCCGCCCATGCCCGGCGTGCGCACGGGCGCCCCGCCCAAGCTGCCCAAGCGCGAGCGCCGCAGCGCGATGACGGACGAGGACAAGTCCTTCATGGACCGGGCCTTCTCCTCCATCGCGGACCGCAAGGCGGAGCTGCTGGCGGAGTCTCGCCAACTGAAGCGTCCGCCCCCGCGCCGCGAGCTGATGGGCACGCCCGAGGGCAAGATCCAGATCCTCCGGGATGAGCTGAAGACGCGCGAAGCCCAGCTCGCGCGCCTGTCGGAGATCTGGAGCGTCCGCGAGCGCGAGCTGCTCTCCGTCGAGGACCGCCTCCATGAGAAGGACGTGGAGCTGCAGGGCCTGAAGATGCAGGTGGACGACCTGCTGCGCCGCTTCAACGACGCGCAGCAGTCCATCGTGCAGAAGGAGCGCGAGCACGGCGCCACCGTCGACGACCTGCTCCTCCAGAAGTTCTCCTCGGAGAAGGACCTCATCGAGGTCGTCGCCTCCAAGGAGAAGGACATCAACGTCCTGCGCAAGGAGGTCAACCTCCGCGACGAGGAGCTGGCCCGGCGCGGCGCGGACCTGGAGAACTGGCGCAACGAGTACGACAAGCTGGAGAAGCACCTCGGCGTCGTCACGCTGGAGTTCGAGGTCAAGGAGCAGAAGCTCCAGGACACCGTCCGCGCCAACGAGGCGGACATCCTCCAGCTGCGCGAGCGCGGCGACCAGTTCGAGTCCGAGCTGTCCCGCACCGTCAGCGAGCGCGACAACCGCTACGCCGAGCTGGACGGGGAGATCCAGGCCCTCACGGAGCGGCTGACCCAGACCGAGCAGGAGCGCGACGCCACCGTGCGCGGCCTGGAGGCCCGGGCCACCACGGCGGAGGAGCACGCCAGCCGCTCGGACGCGGAGATTGAGCGCCTCAACGCCGAGCGCGCCGCGCTGGAGCAGCGCCTCACGCAGCAGGTGGCGGACCTGGAGTCCGACATCTCGCGCGTCACCGGCGAGCGCGACCAGCTGCGGCTGGACAAGGACGCCCTGGAGGCGGACCTCACGCAGCGCGTGGAGGAGCGGGACACGAAGATCTCCGCGCTCGACCGCGAGCTGCAGGAGACCATCGCCCGCAACGAGAACAGCGAGGCGGAGCTCAACGCCACCATCCAGCAGCACCGCGAGCGCATCGGTGAGCTGGAAGGCGAAGTCGAGGCCGTCAAGACGCACCTGGAGGACCGCGAGAACGAGCTGACCGCGGAGCTCCAGGCGCTGCAGCAGGCCAAGGACGCGCTGGAGCAGGACCTCACCAGCCAGCTGGAAGACCTGCGCGCGGCCAAGGACGCCCTGGAGGCGGACCTCAACGGCCAGATTCAGGCGCTCACGGAGCAGCTGGACGCGTCCCAGCGCCAGGGCGAGCAGCTCTCCGCGCGCGTGGCCTCGCTCGAGGACACCGTCGCCCAGCGCGACGGCACCATCGAGGGCCTGCAGACCGACGTCTCCGACCGCGACGCCCGCATCGCCGAGCTGACCGGCAACCTGGAGGCCACGAGCCAGCAGCTCTCCGAGACGCAGAACACGCTCTCCAGCACGGAAGCCACCCTCGCGGAGACGCGCGGCGAGCTGGAGGCGACGAGCCAGCAGCTGTCCCAGACGCAGGGCACGCTCTCCAACACGGAGGCCACCCTCTCCGAGACGCGCGGCGAGCTGGAGGCCACCAGCCAGCAGCTCTCCGAGACGCAGACGCGCCTGGCCCAGACGGAGGAGACGCTCTCCACCACGCGCGGCGAGCTGGAGGCCACCAGCCAGACGCTGGCCACCACCGAGGCCACGCTCCAGCAGACGCAGGACACGCTGGCGCGCACGGAAGGGACGCTCTCCGAGACGCAGAACACCCTCTCCAGCACCGAAGGCACGCTGGCGGAGACGCGCGGCGAGCTGGAGGCCACCAGCCAGACCCTGGCGGACACGCAGTCCAAGCTCACGCAGACGGAGGAGACCCTCTCCACCACGCGCGGTGAGCTGGAGGCCACCAGCCAGACCCTCTCCGAGACGCAGGAGACGCTGACCCGCACCGAGGGCACGCTGGCGGAGACGCGCGGCGAGCTGGAGGCCACCAGCCAGACGCTGACGGAGACGCAGGCCAGGCTCGCGCAGACGGAAGGGACGCTCGCGTCCACCCAGGGCGAGCTGGAGGCCACCAGCCAGACGCTGGCCACCACCGAGGCGACGCTCGCGCAGACGCAGGACACGCTGGCGCGCACGGAAGCCACGCTCGCGGACACGCAGAACACGCTGTCCAGCACCGAGGGCACGCTGTCGGAGACGCGCGGCGAGCTGGAGGCCACCAGCCAGACGCTGACGCAGACCCAGGAGACCCTGGAGGCGACGCGCGCCGACCTGGCGAAGGTCACCTCGCACCGCGACGAGCTGGACGCGGAGCTCAACGAGACGCGCGACATCCTCGCGGAGACCAACGGCCTGCTGGCCCGCACCACCGAGGAGCGCGACGCGCGCATCGCGGAGCTGGCGGCGCTCAACACGGCGAAGGACGCGCTGGAGCAGGACCTCACCGGCCAGATTGGCCAGCTGCGCGCGGAGCTGTCGGAGACGCAGGGGCTCTACGACGCGGAGCGCACCGCCCACGCGGCGCTCGCGGAGGAGACCACCGCCCGCATCAACGCCCTCACCGGCGAGCGCGACAACCTGTTCGCTGAGCTGAACGCCACGTCGCAGCAGCTGGCGGACACGCAGGGCCAGCTGGCCGGCACCCAGGACGCGCTGGCCCGCGAGGAGCAGGCCCACGCGCAGTCCCGCCAGGCCGCCGCCAGCATGCAGGCGGAGCTCACGCGCCAGCTCACCGAGGCCCAGGCCAACGGCGAGGACCTGGCCGAACAGCTCATCGTCACCAAGCACGAGCTGGGCACCCGCGTGTCGGAAGTCACGCAGCTGTCCTCCACGCTCGCGCAGACGGAGGACGCGCGGCACAACCTGGAGGACCGCCTCCAGACGCTCACCCACGAGTCGCAGCGCCGTGAGGAGCTCCTCCAGAACGAGGTGGACACCAAGGGCAAGGAGCTGTCGGACACGCTCCGCAAGCTCACGCACGTGACGCAGGAGAAGATGCGTCAGGCGGAGGTGCTCAACCGCGAGGTCTCCACCCGCACGGAGCAGGTCAAGCAGCTGGAGGGCCAGCTGGAGGCCCGGGCCGCGGAAGCGAAGAAGCAGGCGGACGCGCTCAACCAGCAGATCGCCAACGTCTCCGGCGAGCTGGATGGGGCGCGCAAGGCCATCGCGGACCGCGACGCGCAGCTGCAGCAAGGCGCCCAGCAGCAGAAGAAGCTCACCAGCGAGCGCGACGGCCTGGCCGGACAGCTCCAGCAGGCCCAGGCTCAAGCCCAGCAGCAGGCCCAGCAGGCGCAGGCCGCCGCCGCCGAGGCGAAGAAGCAGTCGGACGACCTGGCCGCGAAGCTCGCGAAGGCGGAGCAGCGCATCGCGCAGCTGTCCCAGGAGGCCCAGAAGTTCGCCGCCGACACGGAGGCGAAGCTCAAGGAGGCCCAGACGCAGCTGCAGGCCCGCACCAAGAAGGCGCAGGACCTGGAGCTGGCGCTGGAGAACGCCCAGAGCACCCGCGCCCGCGCGGAGAAGGACCTCAACGCCCGCGTCGCCGCGGCGGAGACCAAGGCCAACGAGGCGGCCGCGAAGCTCGCCACGGCGCAGAAGGAGCGCAAGGACCTGGAGGCCCGTCAGGCCAAGGAGCTGGAGGACCTCAACGCCAAGCAGAAGGCGGAGCTGGAGCGCCGCGAGGCCATCAAGGCCCAGGAGGTCGCCCGCCTCCAGACGTCCGTCCAGGAGAAGAGCAAGGCGCTCAAGGTCGCCGAGCTGGAGCTGGCCCGCTACAAGACGAAGGCCCCGGCCGCCGCCCCCGCAGCGAAGGCCGGCGCCAAGGCCACCGAGGACGAGCACCTGGCCGCCACCGTCCAGGCGAACCCGGTCATCCCGGCCGCCGCCAAGCCCCCGGCCAAGGC
>NZ_RAWL01000567.1:0-4608 GCF_003668885.1 Corallococcus sp. AB049A
GACAGGCCACGGGCCGGGGGCGTCCCGGCGAGGACACGGGCTCGCGCGCGAGCTCCAGCGGCCCGTCGTCGTCCACGGACAGGTCCAGGTCGAACTCGGTGCTGCCGCCGGAGGACCGCTGCGGCGCGGGGGGCTGCTGCGGCACGGCGCGGCCCCAGGACGAAGCAGGTTCCTGGGAGAGGTCCGGGGCACGGCCCGCGGAGGAGCGCGGCTCCAATCCCAGACCCGGTGCGGCGGGACGACCACCGGAAGAGCGCGGCTCCAGTCCCAGACCGGGCACGGAAGGACGGCCTCCCGAGGAGCGCGGCTCCAGTCCCAGACCCGGCGCGGCACGCGCGGCGGATCCGGGCTCCAGTCCCAACCCGGGCGCGGAACGGCCGGCGGCGGATCCGGGCTCACGCCCCAGACCCGGGGCACGGCCAGCAACGGATCCAGGCTCACGGCCCAGTGGCGGCGCGGCGGCACGGCCGGGTGACGACGCGGGTTCACGCCCCAGCGGCGGACGCTGACGGCCCGGCGAGGACGCGGGCTCGCGCGCGAGTTCCAGTGGAGCGTCGTCATCCAGGGACGACAGGTCCAGGTCGAACTCGGCGCTGCCGCCGGAGGGCTTCGCGGGCGCCACGGGGGGCACCGCTGGCGTCACGGGGGCCGGAGGCGGAGGGGCCGCGCGCTGCACCGGCGGCACCGGCGCGGCGCGAGGCGGCGGCTCTGGGGAGACATCCGAGAAATCCAGCTCGAACCCACCCGCGTCGCTCGCGCCCGAAGCCGCGCCGTCCTCCACGGAGAGCCCCACTTCGATGGGCATCTCCTCCAGCGGCTGGCCCATGGCGATGGGCTCCTCCACGGCCGGAGCCTCGAACTCGAAGTCGAGCCCCGGCAGCGGCTCGTCGCCGTCCGACAGCATGCCCTGCACGGTGGGCGGAGGCGTCCCCGCGATGAGCTCGTCCAGCGGGATGTCCACGTCGTTCGTGGGGTCCGCGAGCGCCAGCCCCACGTCCTCTTCCGGAGCCCCCAGCGAGAACGGCTCGTCCGCGCCGCCCAGCGACAGCGGCTCGTCCGCGGCGGGAGCGGGACTGGACGGGGCATCCAGGTCGTCGAACAGCGAGTCGAGCGCGGCGCCGCCCGCGGCCGGCTGTGAAGGACGCGCGGGAGGCGGAGCGACCGCGGCGGGACGCGCGGGAGCGGCAACGGGCCGGGGCGCGGCGGGGACCGGAGGCGCGGCCACGGGCGGACGCACGGGCGCGATACCCGGCGCGGCGGCCAACGGCGCGATGCCCGGAGCAATGGACGGCAGCGGCGCGGCCGGCGCGGCGCTCGCGCCCGGCTTGCGCTGGAGCATCAGGTCCACGAGCGCGCGGCTCGCCGTATCCAGCTCCTGGAACTGCAGCCCCATGCCCGGAGGCCCCGCGGGGTCGTTCACATCGCGCACCCAGCGCACGGTGGCGGTGCCCTGGAGCACGCGCACGCCGTTGGCGATCTGCACGTCGAAGCGCACGGGCGTGCCCACCGGCTGCGGCGTGCGCGAGCGGATGAACATGCCCCCGGGGCTGATGTTGGTGGCGAACTCCTCGGTGAAGCTCCCCACAGTCTCATGCTTGAGCTTCACCAACAGACCGACCGACTTGCGGTCCGAGGTACGCCGACCTTGATCCATGGTTCAGCACTGTCGCGTCCGGGGGCCATTCCCTCAAGAGGGTTCTGGCCCCCTGCCCGTCCGTCCGGTCCCCATTCGAGACTTGCAGGTGCGCGTCTGACTTACCTGTATGTCCCCGCTATCCTGGGACTTCGCAGTCCCCAGGAGGAAGGCCCCCGATGAACGCGCTCGCCCCCGTCGCTCCGGTCCCGCTGCATGCGCGGTGGTTGGTGGACCGACGACACGACCTGCTCTCCACGGTGGGGGGCGTGGGCGCGAGCCTGGCGCTGATGGCGTTGCACGTGCTGGGGGGCGTGAGCGGGCCGCCGCTGTGGTGGGCGTGGGTGCTGCTGTTGGACGGGCCGCACCTGTTCGCGACGGTGTCGCGCACGTACCTGGATGCCCGGGAACGGAAGACGCGAGCCCGGCTGCTCTGGGGCAGCCTGGCGTGGTTCGGGGCGGGGCCGGCGGTGTTCGCGGTGTCGGTGCTGGCCGGGCAGCGCTGGCCGTTCGCGGTGTTCGTGACGCTGGCGGCGCTGTGGGCGTACTGGCACGTGGTGCGGCAGCACTACGGCATCATGGTGCTCTACCAGCGCAAGGCCGGAGAGCGGGATGCGTGGGACCGGCGGCTGGACAGCGTGACGTTGTATGTGGGGCTGCTCGCGCCGTTCGTGGCGTTCGCGCTGACGCATCCGGGAGCGCGGCGCCGGTTGGGGCTGATGGCGGAGCCGACCTGGGAGGCCAGCGTGGCGCATGCGTGCTTCGCGCTGGTGCTGACGGTGGTGGGGGTGCTGGCGGCGAGGCAGGTGTGGCGGTGGCGCTGGGGGCTGGGGGTGAACGGGCCCAAGTTGTTGATGCTGGGCGCGGCGTTGGGGCTGACGTCGCTGGTGTTCTGGCCGTCGGTGTCGCGGCGGATGGACTTCCTGATGTTCACCGTGGCGGTGACGGCGTTCCACAACGTGCAGTACCACGGCATCGTCTGGTTCTTTCACCGCAACCGCTACCACGCGGAAGGCGTGGACCGGGCCGCGTTCGGCCACGCGCCGAAGGTGAGCCAGCGCTTCATCATCTACGCGCTCTGCGGGCTCGCGTTCACGCTGGCGTACCGGACGCTGGGCTGCGGCATGGGCGTGCACCCGGGCTGCGGCGCGTTCGACACGAAGGTGGCGCTGGGCGGCGCGGGGCTCACGCTGAGGGACTTGATGGAAGGGTTCATCTGGGGCTTCGCGCTGCACCACTACTTCCTGGACCAGTACATCTGGCGCGTACGCAAGGACGCGGGGCTCAACCAGGACCTCAAGCTGAGCACCGCGGCGGCGGCCTGACACCCGGGCCGGAAGGCATGTCGGACCTGTGCCTATTATCCGCACATCATGGCCAGCAAACATCGACGGCGGACACCTCCTCGCCCCGCGACCGCGCGTCGCGCCGCCGCAGCACCGCCCACGTGGCCGCTGCCCATGCAGCGCATTCCGCTCAGTGAGGCGCGCAGCCATCTCAGCGCCCTCGTGCAGCAGGCGGCCACCCAGCGGCATGTCACCGCCATCACGGTGCACGATGAGTTGAAGGCGTTCCTTCCGCGCAGCTTCGCCTCCGCGCACGCCAAGGCGCTCGGGCTCGGGCTCGGGCTCGTGCTCCGGCCGCTGCCGCCCGTCGAGATGCTCCTGGCCTGGCACCTGGGGCACGAGGGGGACCCGAAGCACGCCTGGGTCCGCGCTCTCGTACAGGACGCCGTACGCGCCGTGGGCCTGGCGTAGAGGCCCACGGCTCCGTCAGGTTCAGGGCGTCACGAGCCGCAGGAACGCATCCTGGTTCCAGGTGTCGCCCGCGCCATCGCGCTGCCAGCCGGACACCACCAGCCCGGACTCCGGCGCCGCCACCAGCGTCGTCGCCGCCAGCGAGCACGTGCCGCTCTCGCACGACTCCGGCGCCAGCGTCTTCGTGCCCAGCAGCGCGCCGTCCGCCGCGTAGCGCGTGAGCGTGTTGCCGCACGCCGCGGCCACCGGGCCCGAGGCCTCCACCGCCGCCACCGTGCCCACCGACGTCGCGCCGCACGTGGGCTGCTTCACCCAGCGCTCCTGCCCGTCCGCCGTCGCCGTCAGCACGAACGGGCCGCCCTCATCCAGCGCCACGCCGTTCCACATCAGCAGGCCGACGGCCTCACCGGCCACCGCCACCGTGCCGTCCGCGCCCACCGACACGGAGCCCACGCGGCCATTCACGCCCGGCACCTCGCGGCCCCACGCCAGCGCGCCGTCCGCGCCGAACGCCAGCACCACGAAGCCGCCCGCGCCCTGCGCGTCGAACGTGCGCCCGTCCACCGTCACCGGGCCCACCAGCCGCCCGGCCACCACCGACGTGCCCGTCCCTGACAGCGCCACCGCGGACAGCAGCGTGCCCTCCTTCGCGCCGTCGAACGTCTTCGTCCAGGCCACCGCGCCGTCCGCCGCGTAGCGCACCAGCCGCGGCGTGTGGGCCTCCGGCGTCCACTCCTCGCCCAGCGCCACCACGCCGCCCGCCGCGTCCGCCGCCACCGCGTAGACCTTCTGGCCCACGCGGCGCTGCCACTCGGGCTCGCCGGCCTGCGTGAACTTCACCAGGAAGCCGTCCTGCGCCTCGCCCAGCCCGAAGTCCGCCGAGTACAGGAAGGCATTGCCGGACAGGAACACCGCGCCGTCACTTCCCGTGGAGCCCGCCACGCGCAGGTCCGACAGGCGGTTGCGCTCGAACTCCTTCGCCCACCGCTTCGTCCCGTCCGCCGCGTAGCGCGACAGCGTCACCACCAGCCGCTCGCCGTCCACCTGCTCGCGGTCCTCATCCGAGCGCGGCGTGCCGGACGTCACCCACAGCACATCTCCGCCCCGCCCCACCGCCAGGTCCGCGCCGGTGTCGTCCTGCGGACCGCCCTGCGTGAGCGACCAGGGGCTCGCCGCCGGGGCCGCGGGCTTGGGGGCCTCGGCCGAGGGGGCCTGCGT
>NZ_RAWL01000568.1:0-4602 GCF_003668885.1 Corallococcus sp. AB049A
GAGGAGGGCACCGTGCGGGGCGGCCTGGGCAGCGCGGTGCTGGAGCTGTACGCGGCGTCGGGCCTGTCCCCGCGCGTGAAGCTCCTGGGCATGCCGGACGTGTTCCTGCCTCACGGAGACGCGCGGGTGCAGCGCACACAGCTGGGACTGGACGCGGCGGGCCTGCGGCGCGCGGGCCGTGCGCTGCTGGAAGAGGAGAGCCGGTGAAGCCGAAGAAGGAACGCCTGGACGTGCTGGTCGTGGAGCGCGGGCTCGCCGAGTCGCGCACGAAGGCCCAGGCGCTCATCCTCGCGGGCCAGGTGGTGGTGGCGGATCAGCGCGTGGACAAGCCCGGCTCCCTGGTCCCCGTGGAGGCCGAGCTGCGCCTCAAGGGCGAGGTGCTGCCGTACGTCTCGCGCGGCGGCCTCAAGCTGAAGGCCGCCATGGACCGCTTCAGCCTGGACGTGACGGGCCGCGTGGGCGCGGACATCGGCGCCAGCACGGGCGGCTTCACGGACTGCCTGCTCCAGCACGGCGCGGTGCGGGTGCACGCCATCGACGTGGGCTACGGCCAGCTGCACGAGAAGCTGCGCGTGGACCCGCGCGTGCGCTCGCGGGAGCGGGTCAACGCGCGCTACCTCACGGACGAGGACCTGCCGGAGAAGGTGGGCGTGGTCGTCATCGACGTGAGCTTCATCTCGCTCACCCAGGTGCTGCCGTCGGTGCTGCCGTTCCTGTCACCGGGCGGGCTGCTCATCGCCCTGGTGAAGCCCCAGTTCGAGGTGGGCCCGGAGCGGGTGGGCAAGGGCGGCGTGGTGCGCGACCCGGAAGCGCGCCAGGACGCCATCGACACCGTGACGGCCTTCGTGCGCGAGCACGGGCTCACCGTGCGCGGGGTGATGGACTCACCCGTGCCCGGGCCCGCCGGCAACGTGGAGGCGCTCCTCGTCGCCGACAGGCCCTGAGGGCCGCCGTTACGGCCGGACCTTGCGGTACTGGCTCAGCGGCAGGGTCTGGACCAGGTTCTTGCCCACGCGCATCCACAGCCGGCCGCCGTCGTCCACGGAGCAGGACAGGCTGCTGGAGACCTCGTAGCGGAACACCTCGCCCTTTTCGGACGAGTCCACCGCGACGATCTCCA
This sequence comes from Corallococcus sp. AB049A, assembly GCF_003668885.1. Lineage (NCBI taxonomy): Bacteria > Pseudomonadati > Myxococcota > Myxococcia > Myxococcales > Myxococcaceae > Corallococcus > Corallococcus sp. AB049A. The sequence continues at coordinate 1,121 of NZ_RAWL01000568.1, forward strand.
CGGGCAGGGCGCCGTTCACGTTCGGGGCGTTGAGCAGGTAGAACTCCGACGTCGTCGGCTGGCCCAGCTGCACCTGCGCGATGCGCAGCTGACCGGACGCGTCCACGGACGTGCCGCCCTTGTTGGTGACGAGGCCGTTCGTCGCGTCGAGGAACCACACGCGCTGCGTGCCGATGGCCGCCAGCTTCGAGCCGGCATGGAAGGGCATCAGGAAGTTCATCGGCACCGGGAAGACGTCGCTGCGCCACTTCAAGGCCGCGCCCTCGCAGCCCTCCAGGTCCGTGGAGCAGGCCTGGATCGTCGACTGGTTGTTGGCCAGGAGGTACGCCACGTAGAGCGTGGACCCGTCCGCGCTGAACGCGGTGACGGGCGGCTCATCCAGCTCGCCGTTGTAGGCGAAGATCTTCTTCTCCTGGACCGGCTGCAGCTCCTGGCTGGTGCCCTTCGCGTCGAGGTAGGCCACGATGACCTGGGGCACCTGCGAGAACTCCAGCTGGGCTACGTAGGGCACCAGCACATACTGGCCCTTCTGCTGCGGCGGGCTGATGGGGCCCAGCACCGCGCCCTTATACGTCCAATCGAAGGTGCCGCCCGCGTTGGTGTGCTTCAGGCGGGACACCGTGTAGCGGTCGCGCACCAGCGCGTCGCCGTCGTCCATCACCGACAGGTGGACCAGGAAGTACGTGGGCGACGTGCGGCCGGTGATGGTGAAGCTGGAGTCCACAGCGAACGCGCCATAGCCGGGCGTCCACACCCAGCGCTTGCCGCTCGTCGCGTTGATGCTGGTGATGACCGTGTCCTTGGTGCACGGGATGCCCATGGTCACCGAGTTGCGGACCGTGCCCGCCGAGTCCACGCGGAAGAGCGTGCCGGAGCCGGTGGTGGGATTGCCGCAGCCGATGAAGGCCACGTTCGTGCCGGTGCCCTCGGCGATGAAGAAGTCCGTCACCACCTGGCCGTTGGGGTCCGGATCCTTGATGACCTTCTCCACCGGCATGAACGTGGCCGCCTGCGGCTGGGACACGTTCTTGCGGCCGTCCGAGCACGTCGCCCGCGCGTTGAGCGACAGCCCCACGGCGATGCCGCGGTCGTACTTGAGCTCGTTGAACGCCAGCTCGAAGTCCATGGACCCGCTGGTGTAGGGCACCGTCTTGAGGAACGTGTCCCGGTCGTAGATTTCCACCTGCGCCACGGAGTCACACCCGGACACGATGATCCGCACCGTCAGCGTCGGCGCCGCCGTGTTGGGCTGCGGCACGTTGAGCGTCACCGTCGGCGGGTCCGGGGTGGGGGGCGGCTTCTCACCACCACAGGCGGCGAACACCGAAGCACAGAGGGTCAGCGAGGCCAGGAGGGCCCGTGACGCGAACGGGCGCGAAGGAGCGGAGTGCATGGTTTCACACTCTAGCGTGCTCCCCCGGGAAGCGGGCGGGCCCCCCCGTCCCAGGCGCCGTTCCCTCCGGAATCCTGATCCGATGCTCCGCCGGTTTCGTGCCTGTCCGGACTCCGGCCGTCCAGGCATTGAGAATGCTATGGGAAGAAAGTAACAGCCTGGCTGTTTTGGCGGAGTTGCACTCCTTCAGTACGTGCGTGCGGGTTTCCGGAGGAAGGACACCGGTCCGGGGTATACGTCACGCGCCTTTTCTCACCCCTCTCGCTTGAGGACAGCCCCGTTCAACCGCTGGCCCGCGGACGGGTTAGACGGCATGATCCGGAATCGACCATGACCCCTTTCGCACCCAACGGGTTTGCGCGGCGTTGTTCCCTGGACGGGCGGGGCGGAGGCGCGCCGTGAGGATCGAGATGTTGTCGTCTGAGCAACGGGGGCGGGTGCTCGTGCTCGCGGCGAAGGCCGCGGGTGACGCGCTGGTGGAGCGGCTCACGGCGAGTGGCTACCAGTGCGCCTCCACGGAACGGGAGACCGGGCTGGCGGAGATGGTGGAGTCGCTCCAGCCAGAGGTGGTGCTGCTGGCCGTGACGGCCAAGCGGGCGGCGGAGCTGCTGGAGACGGTGCGCAAGACGGACAAGCTCCAGCGCCTGCCGGTGCTGGTGGACCAGGGCCGCGCGCGCTCGGCGGAGGCCTTCAAGCGCCTGGCGGTGGACGACTTCGTGCGCGGCGCGGATGAGCTGGTGCCCCGGCTGGAGTCCGCCCTGCGCGCCTGGCGCCTCAAGGAGCGCGAGGAGCGCATCCGGATGCGCATGGGGATGCTGCTCGAAATCACCCAGGCGGCCACCAGCTCCCTGGAACTGGAGGAGATCCTCCGCATCGCGGTGGAGAAGGTCGGCCAGGTGACGGGCACGGACCGCTGCTCCGTGGTGCTGGTGGAGGGCAGCCACGCGCGCACGGCCACGGTCGTCGCGACGCAGGAGGACCCCAGCCTCGTCCAGCTGGACATCGAGGTCGCGCGCTATCCGGAGCTGCGCCGCGCGCTGGAGACGCGGCAGCCCGTGTTGATTGAAGAAGCGCAGCGCGACCCGCTGATGGCGGAGGTGCGCACGTCGCTGCTCCCCCAGGGCGTGAAGTCCATCCTGGTGCAGCCGCTCATCTGCCAGGACGACCTGCTGGGCGCGCTGTTCCTGCGCGTGTCCAAGGGCGAGGCGTCCATCGGCCGCGACGAGCAGGAGTTCGCGGAGGCAGTCGCGGGCGTGCTCGCCAACTCCATCCGCAACGCGCGCCTGCACACGGCGGTGAAGAAGAAGCGCGAGGACCTGGAGCTGGCGTACGTGGAGCGCTACCGCGAGCTCAACGACGCGAACCGCCGCCTCAAGGAGCTCAACCGCCTCAAGGATGAAATCATCGCGGTGTGCAGCCACGACCTGCGCGCGCCGCTCCAGGTGCTCCTGGGCCACGGCCGGCTCTTGTTGGAGGGCCCGCTGGAGGTGCAGCAGAAGCAGTCCGCGGAGGCGATGATCCGCCAGGGCCGGAAGATCCTCACCCTGGTCGAGTCCCTGCTGGAGAAGGGCAAGGGCGAGGCGGCGCGCCTCTCCATCGAGCCGCGCGTGCTGGACGTGGCGCAGCTGTGCCGCGACGCCGTGGCGGAACTCGAAATCCTCGCGGCCGAGAAGGCCGTGGCGCTGCGCTCCGAGTGCCCCGACAGCCTGATGCTGATTGGCGACGAGGTGAAGCTGCACGAGGTGCTGCAGAACCTCATCAGCAACGCCATCCAGCACGCCAGCGACCCGGGCTCGGTGGTGGTGCGCACGCAGCGCCTGTCGCGTCCGGACGGCGACGCGGTGCGGGTGATGGTGAGCGACAACGGGGTGGGCATCCCCCCGGACGAGCTGCACCTCGTGTTCGACCGCTACCGCCACGGGCCCAAGGGCACGGGGCTGGGGCTGGCCATCTGCAAGGAGTTCGTGGAGCTGCACGGCGGTGAAATCTGGGCGGAGAGCCCGGCCGACGGCGGCTGCACCTTCGTCTTCACGCTGCCCCTGGCGCAGGAGGCCGCGCGCAACCCCCGGCCGCAGCCCGCCCCCGGCTC
>NZ_RAWL01000569.1:0-4587 GCF_003668885.1 Corallococcus sp. AB049A
TGCCGGAGGCCGTGAGCGGCAGGGACTCCAGGAACACGAACGCGGAGGGGATCCACGGCTCGGGCAGCGTCGCGCGCAGGCCCTGGCGCAGCGCCGCGGGCGTGACGGCTCCACGGGCGACGACGTAGGCGACCAGCCGGCGCTCCGTGTCGGGATCCTCGCGCACCACGCTCACGGCCGCGCGCACCTCCGGCAGCCGGGCCAGGGCGGCGTCGACCTCCTCCAGCTCGATCCGGAACCCGCGCAGCTTCACCTGATGATCCGCGCGCCCCAGGAACTCCAGCGCGCCGTCGTCACGCAGCCGGGCCAGGTCGCCCGTGCGGTACATCCGCGCGCCCGGCGCGCCGCTGAAGGGATCCGGCAGGAACTGGCGCGCCGTGTGGGCCGGGTCGCCCCAGTAGCCGCGCGCCAGCGTCGCCCCACCGATGAAGAGGGCCCCCGGCGCTCCGGGCGCCACCGGCAGCAGCGCCGCGTCGAGCAGATGGATGCGGACGCCCTCCAGGGGCCTGCCGATGGACGGCGGGGTGGAGCCCTCCGTGAGGACCCGCTCGCGCGTCACGAAGACGGTGGTCTCCGTGGGGCCGTAGCAGTTGAAGAACGCGAAGGGCGCGGAGGCATGTGGGCGGACGCGCAGGGACTCGCCTCCGGTGAGCAGCGCGCGAAGGGCCGGAGCGGCGGGCCAGGACAGCGAGGCGAGCTGTTCTCCCAGCGCGGTGGTGAGGAAGCAGACGTGGATGGCCCGCTGCACCAGCCACTGCTGGAGGCGCTCCGGCACCAGCCGCACGGCGTCGTCCGCGACGTGGAGGCTGGCGCCCGCCGACAGCGCGGGCCACACCTCCAGCACGGAGGCATCGAACGCGGGAGACGCGAGGAACGACACGCGGTCCTCGGACGTCAGCGCGAACTCGCGCAGGAACGCCTCCGCGAAGTGCCGCACCGCCCCGTGGGTGACGGCCACGCCCTTGGGGCGCCCCGTCGTCCCGGACGTATGGATGATGTACGCAAGCCGCTCCGGCGTGAGGGCCCCTCGCGCCGCCGCGCGGGCCCGGCCGCCCACGGGCAGCGCCACCGAACGGTCGATGGTGACGGCGCGCCGGTCCCCCTGACCCGGCAGGGATGCCTGCCGTGAGTCGAGCACGAGCACCTGGATGCCCGCGTCCTCCAGCACGTTGGAGAGCCGCTCCTCCGGCCACGCGCCCTCCAGCGGGACGTAGACGGCGCCTGCCTTGAGCGTGCCCACGAGCGCGATGAGCAGCTCGGAGCCGCGCCGCGCGCACACGCCCACCCGGTGCTCCGGCTCCACGCCCAGCGCCTGGAGTTGGACGGCCAGGGCCTCCGCGCGTGCCTCCAGCTCGCCATACGTCAGCCGCTCGTCGTCCCCGGCCAATGCCAGGCTTTCAGGCGCCGCGAGGGCCCGGGCCGCCACGCGGTCCGTGAGCCACGGCGCTTCCCCGCGCATCGCGGACGCAACGGGGCCCGCGTCCGGCGGGACCGGGAAGAGGACTTTGTCTGTTTTTGACACGGGCTGTCTCTTGTCAGGAACTGCCGGAAGGCCTTGGCGAATCAGGGATTGGCGTCTGGCTGGGGTGTCGGCGCTCGGACAACATGCAAGATGTTACAAGATCGCCTTCGGGTCCCAACAGGATGTGCTGAGTCTGACATTCTCCTGGGTTGGATTGCGGGAAGCCGTTAGGGCATTGCCCTGATGCTCCCGGGTCGGAGACCTCGTCCGTTGTCGCACGGGTGGTTGTCTTCAAGCGCCAATGCATTGACTGGCATCCGCCGACCCTCTACTCCGCTGCCCGCTCGTCCCTGAAGGGCCGGGCTTCGTGGGGGGTTCCAAAAATGGTCCAGCAGTCCGCTCCCGTCGTCAGCACCGTCGAAGGACAGCTCCAAGGCGTCATCGAGGAAGGGATGTATGCCTTCAAGGGCATCCCCTACGCCCAGCCTCCCGTGGGCGCGCTGCGCTGGCGTCCGCCCGCCCCCGTCGTGCCCTGGAAGCACCTCCGGCAGGCGACCACCTTCGGCAAGTCCTCGCTCCAGTCGCGCGAGGACTGCATCTCCGGCGGCGGTGGGGATCCGTTCCCCATGGGCGAGGACTGCCTCTATCTCAACGTCTGGACGCCCCGGATGGAGCCCCAGGCGAAGCTGCCCGTCATCGTGTGGATCCACGGCGGCGCGTATGTGATTGGCGCCAGCGGCCTGCCCCCGTACGACGGCGTCCCCATGGCGTCCCGGGACGCCATCCTCGTCACGCTCAACTACCGCCTGGGCCACCTGGGCTTCCTGGCCCATCCGGCGCTCCTGCGCGAGCCCGGCGGCGGCGCGGCCAACTTCGGCCTGTTGGATCAGGTCGCCGCGCTCCAGTGGGTGAACCGCAACATCGCGAAGTTCGGCGGGGACCCGGACAACGTCACCCTGATGGGCCAGTCCGCGGGCGCCAAGAGCGTGCTGTCACTCTTCTGCATGGAGGCCGCGAAGCCCCTGTTCCACCGGGGCGTGGCCATGAGCGTGTACGGCCTGGACGAGATGCCGCTGGAGAAGGCCCGGCTCAAGGCCGAGGCGCTGATCCGCGGCATGGGCGTGCCGGACGCGGACGCGACGCCGGAGCGCCTGCGCCAGCTGCCCGCGGAGTCCTTCTGGCCGCAGCCGCCGGAGCACTCGCTGGCGCCGGTGGCGGTGTGCGGTGATACCGTGATGCCCCAGTCCATCCTGTCCACGTTCAAGGCGCAGCAGCAGGCGCGCGTGCCGCTCATCCTGGGCAGCACCAGCGACGACGTGAGCGTGATGGAGGCCATGGGCCGCGACCCCATGGAGATCCTCCAGGCGCTCCGGGAGAACAACGTGCCCCTCGGGCTGCTGTACCCGGGCGTGGCGCCGGAGGAGGAGCTGGCGCGGCAGGCGTGCCGGGACATCCTCTTCACGCTCATCCCCCGGCAGGTGGCGGACCTGCACCTCAAGGTCTCCAGCGTGTGGCGCTACTACTTCGAATACACCGCCACGGAGCTGCGCCCGGAGTTCCCCGACGGCGTGCCGCACGGCTCGGACGTGCCGTACTTCCTGGACACGGTGGCCCGCTGCCCGCCCACGAAGGACGTGCTGTCGGACGAGGACCGCGCGTACTCGCGCCAGGTGAGCGGCTGGATGCTCCAGTTCGCCCGCACGGGAGTGCCCGCGGCCTCGCCGGAGTGGCCCCAGCACCGGCAGGGCGAGGACCGCACCCTGCGCATGCAGCCGGCGCCGAAGGTGGAGCACAACTTCATGCAGCTGCGCCTCAACGCCTTCCTGCTCGTGGCCTCCCTCATCAACGGCGCGGACCGCGGCACGGGTGGCAGGACCGGCCCGCAGCGCAGCTCCCACCACGGCGCCACGCCCCAGAAGCGCTCCCGGCCCGAAGGCACGCCGTAGCGCGTCTTCCGTCCAGGCCTAGCTGCTGAAGAGCACCAGCACGAAGGTGCCCGGCTGGGGCAGCTGGAACACGGTGCCCTGGCGCAGCGAGCCCTTGAAGAAGGGCGCCGCGTCGTAGGCGGTGGCGCCCTTCAGCGCCTCCCGGGTGGCTTCCGGCAGCCACCCGCCGTCATCCACCTTCACCGTCAGCCGCGTGGGCTTCAGCGCGGCCTGCAGCGCCTGGGCCTCCGCGGCCGGGTACTCCAGCACCGCGATGAGCTGCGTGTCCGTGGGGCCCAGGCCTCCCTGGATGCCCCGAGGCGACTGGCGCCACTGCACCGCCTGGGGCCGGCGCGGCAGCGTCACCGCCTTCTCCAGCGTCTCCAGGTCCGTTCCCGTCTTCGCCGCCGGAGCGGCCGTCTGTGTCGTCATGGATGCACTCCCCCCTGAGGGCTTGTCGCACGCGAGCGAAACACACCCCGCGAGCAGGGTGGTGGCCAACGTGCGCCTAACGGCCACCGATGGGACGCGACGTCGCATTCTCCGGGCTCCCCTGGTCCCACGTCACGTGCCGCTGGAGCGTGCCGTAGTTGGTGTACTGGTGCCCCAGGCCCGTCTGCTCGAACCGGCCGTTGGCCGCGTCCGGCGTGCCGGTGTTGATGTCCGCCTGGCCGGGGTTGAAGTTGTAGCGGTCCTCCGCGTGGAGCGTCATGTCCATCTCGAAGCGGGGCTTACCGCCCGGCGTCTCCGGCGGATACACCGTCACCGTCGCGCTGTTCCAGATGGAGTGGCCGCCAATGGCCTTCTGCCAGTTCTCCGTCTCCGGGTAGGGGAACTGCTCGCTGGAGCCCACGCCAATCTGGGAGCCGGTGATCTGGAACGTCACCGGCTTGCCAGCGAGCGACGGGTCCTGGGCGATCATCTGGTTGTAGGTCGCCTCCGCCGCCTGCTGCGTGTCACGCGTGGAGTTGGTGAGCACCGCCTGGCCGGCGGGGTCCGTGCGCACGAAGCGCTCGTAGTCGAAGTGCCGGTCCGCCCCGTTGCCGTGCAGGAAGTGGTCGTACGTGTCCAGGCCGTCCGGGATGTCGTTGTGCGGCACGCCCGGCACGCCCTGGAGGGCGCGAGCACCCCGCAGCTTCACCTCCCACTCGGCCAGCGCCGCGTAGTCACCCAGGCCCGGGCTCTCCGTGGGGAGGGGGG
>NZ_RAWL01000056.1:0-29660 GCF_003668885.1 Corallococcus sp. AB049A
GCCCTGTTCAAGGTGGCCCTGGCCCCCGTGCAGGCGTTCTTCCGCCTGGAGGCCAGCAGCGGCATCCTCCTGGCGCTCTGCGCGGTGGCCGCGCTCGTGTGGGCCAACTCCCCCTGGGGGAGCACCTACGCCGCCGTCTTCGACGCGCCCCTGCACCTGGAGGTGGTGGGCCACGGCGGCGCCTTCACCTTCCGCGAGCTCATCAACGACGGCCTGATGACGCTCTTCTTCTTCCTCGTGGGGATGGAGATCAAGCGCGAGCTGGCCGCGGGTGAGCTGCGCTCCTTCTCCCGCGCGCTCCTGCCGCTCATCGCCGCGCTGGGCGGCATGGTGGTGCCCGCGGGGCTGTACCTCGCGTTCACCCACGGCACGCCCGCGCAGGGCGGCTGGGCCATCCCCATGGCCACCGACATCGCGTTCGCCATCGGGTGCCTCACGCTGGTGAAGGCGCGCGTGGGCCAGGGGCTGGTGGTGTTCCTCACCGCGCTCGCCATCTTCGACGACATCGGCGGCATCCTCGTCATCGCGCTCTTCTACGGCACGGGCCTGCACGTCGAATGGCTCGCGGTGGCCGGGGGCCTGGTCGCGGTGCTCTGGGGGCTCAACCGCTTCTACGTGCGCAACGGCCTGGCCTACGCCGTCGTGGGCGCGGCGCTCTGGTACGCCATGCACCACGGCGGCATCCACGCCACCCTGTCCGGCGTGGTGCTGGGGCTGGCCATCCCTGCCCTGCCCACGCGCTCCGGGCGCGAGGTGCTGGAGGAGCTGGCGGAGTACATCCGGGAGCTGGTGTCCCGGCCGGACGATGAGAGCGCGCGCGGCGCGCAGCTGCTCCACATCGAGGAGGCGCTGGAGGACATCGAGCCGCCGCTCAACCGCTTCGTGCACCTGTGGCACGGCTACGTGGCCTACGGCATCGTGCCCCTGTTCGCGCTGGCCAACTCCGGCGTGGACGTGTCCGCCATGTCCCTGGCGGACCTGCTCAAGCCCCTGCCCCTGGGCATCATCGTGGGCCTCTTCGTGGGCAAGCAGGTGGGCATCTTCCTCTTCACGCTCGCGGCGGTGAAGACGGGCGTGTCGCCGCTGCCCACGGGCGCGGGCGTCGCCCAGGTGCACGGGGTGTCGGTGGTGGCCGGCATCGGCTTCACGGTGGCCCTCTTCGTGGCGGGGCTCGCCTTCGCGAACGAGCCCGCCCTGCTGGCGGAGGCGAAGCTGGGCATCCTCACGGGATCGTTGCTGTCCGCCGTCGTGGGCTACGTCCTCTTGCGCTACGTGGCCCGTCCGCCACAGGCTGCCCTCCAGACCCCGTCATGAACCTCCAGGACCTCAACCGCATCCGGCAGATTGCCCTCATCGCGGCCCGTCACGGCTTCGGCGAGGTGACCGAGCGCGCGGGCGTCTGGCGCCTGCTCGGCGGCCGCAAGGAGAAGGTGGAGGTCTCCGAGGAGGCCCGCCGCGAGTCCACCGCGCGCCGCTTCCGCCTCTTCCTGGCGGAGCTGGGCCCCACGTTCATCAAGCTGGGCCAGGTGCTCTCCACCCGCGCGGACCTGCTGCCCGCGGAGTTCGTGGACGAGCTGGCCACGCTCCAGGACAACGTGGAGGCCATCCCGCTGGAGGACGTCCACGCGCAGATCCGCGACGCGCTGGGCAAGGAGGTGCAGGAGTTGTTCGCCCAGGTGGATCCGGAGCCGCTCGCCGCCGCGTCCATCGCGCAGGTGCACCGCGCGGTGACGCTGGAGGGCGAGGAGGTCGTCATCAAGGTGCAGCGCCCCGGCATCGCCCAGCGCATCGACGCGGACCTGGGCGTGCTGCGCTCGCTGGCGCGCCTGCTGGAAGCCGTGGTGGAGGAGACGGGCATCTACACGCCGTCCGGCATCGTGGACGAGTTCGACCGGGCCATCCACGAGGAGCTGGACTTCATCAACGAGGCCACCAACATCCGCGCGTTCCTGGAGAACCACAAGGACCGCCCGTACCTCAAGATTCCGCGCGTGCACGCGGCGCTCTCCAGCCGCACCGTGCTCACCATGGAGTTCATCCGCGGGGAGAAGATCAACCCCGCCGCCCTGGCGGAGCCGGACCGCAAGCAGATTGCCCAGCACATCCTGGAGGCCAGCTTCCGGCAGCTCTTCGACGACGGGCTGTTCCACGGCGACCCGCACCCCGGCAACGTGCTGCTCATGGAGGGCAACCGGCTGGCGCTCCTGGACTTCGGCGTGGTGGGCCGGCTCACCCGCCCCATGCAGGAGACGCTGGTGATGCTGTGCCTGGCGGTCGCGCTCAAGGACAGCGACTCCGTGGCGCGCATCCTCTACCGCGTGGGCGTGCCGGACGCGCGCGCCAACCTGATGGGCTTCCGCAACGACATCGAGTCCATCCTCGGCCAGCACCTGCCCACCACGCTGGGCCAGGTGGACGCGCGCACGCTCCTGCGCGACCTGTTGGACCTGGCCGTGAAGTACCGCATCCGCATCCCCAAGGAGTACGCGCTGCTGTCGCGCGCCTCCATCTCCACGGAGGGCATGCTGCGCGGGCTCTACCCGGAGCTGAACATCCTGGAGGTGGCGCTGCCGTACGCCAAGGAGCTGATGGCGGGCCGCTACGACCCCACGCAGCTGCAGGGCGGCCTGATGCGCACGCTGTTGCGCTTCCAGTCCATGGCGCAGGACCTGCCCACGCAGCTGTCGCAGATTTTGTTGGACCTGGAGACGGGCAAGTTCAGCGTCACGGTGCGCGCGGAGCAGTTCGACAAGCTCAACGAGAACCTGCGCAGCGTGGCCGTCATCGCCTTCCTGGGCCTGTGCGCGTGCGGCTTCATCGTGGGCGCCTTCATCGCCTTCGCGCCCCGGCCGCCCATGTACGGAAACACGCCGGTGCTGGGCATCGTCGGCATCGCGCTGGCGGCGGCCCTCTTCGGCGCGGTGCTCACCTGGTACCTGTTCGGCGGCCGCTTCGGGAAGGTCAGCGTGACCCGCTTCCTCAAGAAGCGCAGGTAGGGTGTGACACCCGCCCACCCCGTGACGAGCAGGCGGGCATGGGGAGCGCGTGTCACAGGGGTGAGAACGGATCCGTTGAGGGGTGCACAGTCCCGCATGGGCCGGGTAATCTGCGGGGCCTGTTCGTTCCCCTCTTGCCCCCCGTGCTCGACTTGTTCGCGAACCCATCCGCCGCCCGTCGTCCGTACCGCGCCCCGCTGGCCACGCTGTTCGCGGCCGCGCTCCTCGCCACCACCGCCGGCTGCGCTGGCGGGCTAGATGACCCCGAGCGCTTCACCGGCGGGGGCTCCAGCTCCTGCGCGCCGGGCACCACCGCCTCGAGCGTCCTCCAGCAGCAGTGCTTCGCCTGCCACTCCACGGAGACCAAGGCATCAGGCGGGAACCTGGACCTGCAGGCGGCCGGCCTCCCCGGGCGGCTCTACACCACCAATTCGACTTGCAACCAGGCGCCGCTGGCGGACAGCAGCAATCCGTCCCAGTCCTTCTTCCTGAAGAAGCTGGCGCCGTCGCCGGGCTGCGGCTCGCAGATGCCGCTGGGCGGGTCGCTGAGCGCCGCGGACACCGCGTGCCTCACCGAGTGGCTGGTCGCCGGAAAGCCGGGCTCCCCGTGATGACCCGCACCCGATACGCCTCCGCCGCGGCCTTGCTGGGCGCGGCCCTGCTGCTGGCTCCCGCCGCGTACGCCGCGCCGAAGAAGGCGGCCGCGAAGACGGCGCAGTCCGCGTCGAAGAAGTCCAAGGCCTCGTCCAAGGCCTCGAAGGTGACGGAGGCGCGCCGCGTGGCGGTGCTCGCCTCCGGTCCGCACGCGGACGCCGCGCGCGACGTGCTGGAGGCGGAGCTGGCCCGCCGTCCGGCCCGGTACGAAATCGTGCCCGAGTCCGCGGTGCGCGCCGCCGCGTCGCGCCTGGGCCGGGATCCGACGCAGCCCGCTGGCGCCGCCGCGGTGGCGAGCGAGCTGGGCCTGAGCGCCGTGGTGGTGGCGGACACGTCCACGGTGGGCAAGAAGCAGCAGGTGCGCCTCACCGTGCGCAACGGCAAGGACGGCAAGGCGCTGGCGTCACCTCCCGCCGCGAAGCCCGCCACGGCGAAGCTGGTGCCCGTGGCGGTGAAGCGTCAGTGGACGGCGCTGGAGCGCGGCCTGCAGAAGTCGACCGCGCCGGAGGCCGCCCCGGTGGCGCCTCCGCAGCCGCCCACGCCGGTGGAGCCGGAGCCGGCGGTGAAGCCCGCGGCGCCCATCGCGGAGACGCCGGCCCCGGCGCCCGCGCCCAAGACGCCGGACCCGGAGCCCATCCGCAAGCCGGTGGCCGCGAAGCCCAAGGAGGACAAGGCCCCGGTGCGCGAGGACGAGCCGTCCGTCACGGAGTCGGCTGTCGCTTCCGCGCCCATCGTGGAGGGTGCGCTGGGCGTGAAGCTGTTGGGCCGGTCGCTGCGCTACAAGGACGACGTGTTCGGCGTGTTGCGGCCGTACACGCTGGGCCCGGACGTGGGCGGCTTCGCGCTACCGGGGGCGCCGCAGGTGGCGGGCGACGTGACGCTCTATCCGCTCGCGGCCTTCCAGAAGGGAGCGCTGGCGCGGCTGGGCATCACGGGCTCGATTGATCAGTCCTTCGGCCTGAAGTCCACGGGCTCGTCGGGCGAGGTCTCCTACCCCACCACGGCGCGCGAGTGGCAGGCGGGCCTGCGCTACGTGATTCCGTTCGGCGAGGCGCAGCGCCACGGCTTCGAGATCACCGGCACGTACGGGATGAACACGTTCCGCATCGACGCGGTGGATGGCGAGCGGCCTTTGGACCTGCCCAACGTGGAGTACAAGACGGCGGGCCTGGGCCTGGGTGTGCGGGCGGCGCTGTCGGAGAAGTTCGACTTCAACTTCCGCCTCGGGTACCAGCACCCGCTGGACTCGGGAGAGCTGTCCACGGACGCGTGGTTCCCGCGCATGTCGGCGGGGGCCGTCACGGGCAGCGCGACGCTGGCGTACCGGCTCAACAGCATCCTGGACGTGAGGCTGGAGGCGGACCTGCGCCGCTACTTCTTCAAGTTCAACCCGGAGCCGGGCGATCCGTACGTCGCCGGTGGCGCCGTGGATCAGTACCCCGGCCTGTCGCTCCAGCTGGGCTTCCGCTACTAGCGAAGAGCGCGGCACCCCGCCGGTCCGTGTGTCAGGCACGGATCGGCGCGTGGCGGCTCAGCCAGTCCACCACCCGGGGCCAGAGCGTGGCGGCGTGGTGTTCCCGGAAGAAGCCCAGGTGGGCGATGCCCTGGCCGGCGCTGTCCTTGGGTGACAACTGCCGGCGCTCCACGGTGCACCCGGTGAGGTGCTCGCAGACCAGGTCGATGGCCTCCGGCGGTGCCCAGGGGTCGTCGTCCAGGCCGATGGCCAGCACCGGCATGCGCAGCCGGCCGAAGCGGCCCACGGCGTCCAGTTGGGGATCGTCGAAGTAGAAGCGCGGCAGGGACGTCCACCGGCTCCACTCCAGGATTGTCTGGGCGGGCACGTCCTCCCCCAGCCCCAGGCGCGCATAGGGCATGTAGCCCAGGAACCGCGCGCAGAGCGGCCCGATGAGCTTCAGGTACAGGGTGACGAGCAGCCGCTCCCGCCAGTGCCGGATGAAGCGCAGGCTCCCGGCCTGGGACGCCACCATCACCGCGGCGGTGAGGCGCTGGCTGCTCTCGCTCAGCGCGATGGCGTGGCCTCCGAAGCTGTGGCCCACGGCCATCACCGGCAGCCCCGGATACCGGTCCGCCGCCCAGCGGGTCACCGCGTCCACGTCCTGGTCCGCCCAGGTGAGGAACCCGGCGTGCGTCCGCCGCGCGGCGCCCGCGGGCTGCACGCCCCGGTAGTTGTAGGTCACCGCCGCGAAGCCTTCGTCCGTCAGGCGCGAGGCGAACGCGAAATACATCTGCTCCGGCATGGCGGTGGCCGGATGCACCAGCACCACGCCCCGGACGGGCCCTTCCGGCATGTGCAGCGTGGCCTGCAACTCGAAGCCATCCGCGCAATGAATCGGGTGCGGCGTTGTTCGGGCCATGGTCGTCGCGGAGTGCTTAGGCTGCGAAAACATCCGGGGCAAGTTGGAAACAGGGGGGCCTTCGGCGTCAGGCCGGCCGCCGGTCCATGAGCTGGTCCACCAGCCCGTAGCGCACCGCCTCCTCGGCGCTCAGGGTCCGCTTCGCCTCGCAATCCCGCCGCACCTGCTCCGCGGGCTGACCGGTGGCGCGTGCCAGGCGCGTGATGAGGTCGTGGCGCATGCGTTCGATGATGGGCCTTGACTCAGGCGTCGTGCCCGCGCCGCCAGTCAGGGGCGTGAGCATGAATTGGCTCTCCCTCATGGCGAACCGCTGGCCCTTCGCGCCCAGCGCCATGAGCAGCGCGGCCGACCCGGAGCACTCGCCAACGCAGATGGTGGCGACCGGCGACTTCACGTACTCCACCGTGTCGCAGATGGCGAACGTCGCCGTCACCGAGCCGCCGGGTGAGTTGATGAAGAGGCGGATCTCCTGCGTGGGGCTCTCGCTCTCGAGGAAGAGCAACTGCGCGACAGCGAGGCTGGCCACCTCGTCGTCGATGGGCACCCCGATCATGACAATCCGGTCCCGGAGCAAGCGCTCATGAATCGCTTGCGAGGTGTTGGCGGGCTCGCGTGCGTCCTTCGCGCCGGTCTTCCGGAAGGGGTTCCACCAGGGCATTGCGTCCTCTCGGCAAGGTGCGGCGATGGTGACACACTGCCCTCCCCTTCCAGGAGGCCTCCCGTGTCCCAGCGTCGAGCATCGTGTACCTGCGGTCAGCTCCGGGTGGAGTGCAAGGGAGAGCCCATCCGCATCTCCATGTGCCACTGCCTCGCCTGCCAGCAGCGCACCGGCAGCGTGTACGGCGTGCAGGCCCGCTTCCGGCGCGAGGACATCACCCTCATCGAGGGCCGCTCCACGACGTTCACGCGCAAGGGCGACGAGAGCGGCAACGCCGCCCACTTCCACTTCTGTCCGGAGTGCGGCTCGACGGTCTACTACGCGCTCTCGAACGACCCGGACGTCATCGCCATCACCGTGGGCACCTTCGCGGATCCGAAGTTCCCCGCCCCCGTCTTCTCCGTCTGGGAAGAACGGAGTCATGCCTGGGCCGTGCCCCGGGGCACCCCGATGGAGCACATGGACTGAGCGCCGTTCACTTCGCGGGAGGCCGTGCATCCAACAGTCCCCGCACGAACGCCGCCACCGGACCGGCCAGCTCCGACAGCCGGTCCACGCGGTCCTCCTCCGCGGCTTCCAGGATGAGCTCGTTGATGCCGCCCACGAGCGCCATGGCGATGGCGGGCGACAGCGCGGCCCCGGAGCCCGCCGCGTCGAACTCCCGCCGCATCAACTCCGCGAAGCCGCGCATCACCTGGCGGCGCAGCTCGATGCCCTTCGGCCCGACGTGCAGTATCTCCACGAGCAGCGTCCGCACGAGCCCCGGCCGGCTCTGGAGGCTGGACAGGTACACGGCCGCGCCGATGCTGGCCCGCATCTCCCCGGGCGGCGCGTGCTGGATGGCCGCTTCAATCTCCTTCAGCAGCCGCGCGCTCTGCGCCGCGTAGAGCGCCAGCAGGCACGCCTCCTTGTCCTCGAAGTGCTCGTAGAACGTGCGCTTCGACACGCGCGCGTGCCGCACGATGTCCGCGATGGTCAGCCGCGCGTAGCCCACCTCCACGATGGCCTGCGCCAGGCCCGCCACGAGCCGCTCCCGGGGGGACTCTCCTGCTTGCTCGGAAGGCGACGTCATGGGGTTCCTCGGGCTGGTACTTGACCGTACCAGACGCCACTGCTACCTCTCATCAACAGACGCATGGGCTGGGTACCTTCCTGTACCACGAGGAGTCCCGAGATGCCGCTGTCCTCCGCCGAGCCACCCTCGCACGTCGACGTGTTGATCATCGGCGCGGGCCTGTCGGGCATTGGCGCCGCGTACCACCTGCAGACGCGCTGCCCCACCCTGAGCTACGCCATCCTGGAGGGGCGCGGGGCCATGGGTGGCACGTGGGATTTGTTCCGCTACCCGGGCATCCGCTCGGACTCGGACATGTACACGCTGGGCTACCGGTTCCGGCCGTGGCTGGGGGGCAAGGCCATCGCGGATGGGGCGTCCATCAAGGCGTACATCGAGGAGACCGCGGCGGAGTACGGGATTGATCAGCGGATCCGCTACCACCACCGCGTGACGCGGGCCGAGTGGTCCTCGGAGCACTCGCGCTGGACCGTGGACGTGGAGGTGGGCCCGGAGCGCGCCCCGCTCCGCATGACGTGCGGCTTCCTCTACGCCTGCACCGGCTACTACGACTACGCGAGCGGCTACACGCCCACGTGGCCCGGCACGGAGCGCTTCCAGGGCCGCGTCGTGCACCCGCAGCACTGGCCCGAGGACCTGGACTACGGCGGCAAGCGCGTGGTCGTCATCGGCAGCGGCGCCACGGCGGTGACGCTGGTCCCCGCGATGGCGGAGCGCGCCGCGCACGTCACGATGTTGCAGCGCTCGCCCACGTACATCGCGGATCAGCCGGCCGAGGACAGCGTCGCCCGGGCGTTGCGGCGCGTCCTCCCCCGGCGCGCGGCCTACGCGGTCTCACGCTGGAAGAACGTCCTGCGTGGCATGCTCCTCTACGGCCTCGCGCGCAGCCGGCCGGGACTGTTCAAGTGGCTCCTGCGCCTGGGCGTACGGCGCGCGCTCGGCAAGACGTACGACGTCGATACGCACTTCGCGCCCCGCTACAACCCGTGGGACGAACGGCTGTGCGTGGCCCCGGACGGCGACCTCTTCCGCGCCCTCCGCGAGGGGCGCGCCTCCATGGTGACGGACCACATCGAGTCCTTCACCGAGACGGGCCTGAAGCTGCGCTCGGGCGCGCACGTGGACGCGGACGTCATCGTCACCGCCACGGGGCTGAACGTGAAGATCCTCAGCGGCCTGGCGCTGAGCGTGGACGGCAATCCCATCCAGCTGGCGCGGACGCTGGCGTACAAGGGAATGATGTTCAGCGACGTGCCCAACCTCGTCGCGGCCTTCGGGTACACCAACGCGTCGTGGACCCTGAAGTGCGACCTGGTGGCCGAGTACACCTGCCGGCTGCTCAACCACATGAAGCAGCACGGCTACACGCAATGCGTGCCCCGGGTGACGGGTCCGGCGATGACGCCGGAGCCGGTGCTCGACTTCAGCTCCGGGTACGTGCAGCGCGCGCTGGACTCGCTGCCCAGACAAGGCACGCGCGCCCCGTGGCGCCTGTACCAGAACTACGTGCGCGACCTGGTGATGATGCGCTACGGCCGCGTGGACGACGAAGCGATGGAGTTCCGGCGCCCCGAGTCACCGCGGGCGCTGCTTGCGGAGGTGGCCCGTGGCTGAGCACATGCGGCTTCAAGGCAGGACGGCGGTCGTCACGGGCGCGGCGAGCGGCATCGGCCGGGCCATCGCGGTCAGTCTCGCGCGCAAGGGCTGTCACCTCGCGCTGGCGGACGTGAACGAGGCCGGGCTCGCGGAGACCGCGGACCTGGCGCGCGCGCCGGAGGTGCGCATCAGCCGGCACCGGCTCGACGTGTCGGACAAGGACGCGGTGGAGGCCTTCCCGGCGCAGGTGACGGCGGAGCATCCCGGGGTCGACCTGCTCTTCAACAACGCGGGCGTGGCGCTCGGAGGCACCTTCGAACAGGTGAGCGCCGAGGACTTCGAGTGGCTGTTCAACATCAACTTCTGGGGCGTGGTGCGCCTGAGCCGCGCCTTCCTGCCACTGCTCCGCAAGAGTGACGACGCGCGGCTGGTGAACCTCTCCAGCGTCTTCGGCCTGGTGGCCCCGCCGGGCCAGGTGGCCTACGCGGCCAGCAAGTTCGCCGTGCGAGGCTTCTCCGAAGGGCTGCGCCACGAGCTGGAGGGCACCACGGTGGGCGTCACGGTGGTGCACCCGGGCGGCGTCGCGACCTCCATCGCCGCGAGCGCCCGGGTCCCCACCGGAGCAACGGCCGAGGAGGTCACCCGCCGCCGCAAGTCCTTCCAGAAGATGCTGCGGCTCCCAGCCGACGTCGCGGGCGACATCATCGTGAAAGGCGTGGAGAACCGCGAGCAGCGCATCCTGGTGGGTAAGGACGCCGTGGCGCTGGCGATGCTCGCCCGCGTCTTCCCCGTGACGTACTGGAAGCTGATCGGCCCGCGCCTGCGCGCCTGAGCCGTCACACAGGTCTGCGGAAGAGGTCGCCCAGGTCGGCGGGCAGCTGCGACGCCACGGCGGCGACCTCGTCCTCGGGGATGCGGTCTCGCACGGCGGTGAACACCGCGGTGACGACGCGGAAGGCCTGGTCGGGCTTGATGTTCAGGTGGTCCGCCACGTCGGTGATGAACTCGTCGCGACCAATGCGCTTCGCGCGCGAGGGCCCCCGGTGCACCGAGCAGGCACCCAGGATGGCGCCAATGCCTCCGGGCAGCGCGCGGTAGAGCTTCACGTCCTCGCCGTCCGACAGCCGCCGGGCGAGCGAGCAGAACACCGCGCTCGCGGCCTCGCGGGCCTCCAGGCCCTGGGTGTGCATGACCGCGTCGCCCTGGATTTCATCCAGGAACGGCTGGAGCTCGAGCGATTCGTCGCGCTCCTTCACGGGGACGGCGTGGGTGTCGGGAGGAACTTGCGAGGCCATGGCAGCGTCTCCGAAGGTTCAGGGCCCCTTCACGGGACCGTGCTCCGGAGACGCTGCGCATGTGCCAGGGCCCCTGCATCGTCCAGCGGCGCCGGGGGCGCGAGCGGCCGGGCCACCGTCACCGGGGCCGGGTGACGAGCTCCTTGCGTCCAATGGGGCTGATGCCCCGCGAGAGCAGCGTCCGGGCCGCGAGCACGGACACGCAGTCATCCGTGCTGTGGATGTCGCCATAGAACGTCAGCAGCGTGGCGGGATCCACGACGCGCAGCTCGCCCACCTGGACGCACGGCACGTTCCGGACGAACACGTCCAGGATGACCTTCGCGCCCTCCAGGTACTTCGCGTACCGGTAGAAGTTCGTGGACGTCGCGTCGAAGCGCGTCCAGATGCGCGCGAAGCCCCGCGTGGTGAGCAGTTGCACCAGCTCCGCGAAGCGCTCCGGCGCGACGAAGAGGTCCACGTCCTTGTGGTCGTGATCGATCTTCAGCTCTTCATGCGGTGGGGCCATGAAGTGCCAGGCCCAGCCGCCGGAGAAGGTGACGAGCGGCGCCAGGGCCCGCAGCTCCGCCTCCGAGATACGAAGGCGTTCCGCGTTCCAGGCCTCTTCCGCCCGCTTTGGATTGCGTGGGTCGCCCATGGCGTCCTCCCGAGTGGCGCGGAAGGACGCCAGGCGTCCAGGAACCTGACCGGCTCCTTCTAACCGTGCGGCACCGGCCGGGGCTCCTCGGGGACGGAGTGCGAGTCGTCCCCGCCCTTCCCCTTGCTGAGCCGGTTCCCCAGCCGCGTCTTGATGCGGTCCGCGACGACGTAGAACGCGGGCACCACCAGGAGGCTCAGGACGGTGGACACGGACAGGCCGCCCAGCACCGCGACGGACATGGGCGCGCGCGTCTCGCTGCCCGCGCCCAGGGCCAGCGCCGCCGGCACCGCGGCCATCATCGTCGCCATGGACGTCATCAGGATGGGCCGCAGGCGCACCGGGCCCGCGCGCAGCATGGCCTGCATCGCGTCCGCGCCCTGCTCGCGCTGCTGGAGCGCGTAGTCCACCAGGATGATGGAGTTCTTCTTCACGATGCCCATCAACAGCAGCAGGCCAATCATGCTGAAGATGTTCAGCGTGTGCCCCGTGACGAGCAGCGCGAACGACGCGCCCGCCACCGACAAGGGAAGAATCGTCAGCACCGTCACCGGGTGCAGGAACGAATTGAACTGCGCGCCCAGCACCATGTACGCGACGGCGATGCCCAGGAAGAGCGCGAAGATGAGGCTGCTCATCGAGTCGCGGAACGCCACGCTCGCGCCGCCCGCCACCACGCGGATGCCGCCGGGCAGGTCCTTGCCCAGGGACTCCACCGTGGCCAGCGCCTCCTCCTGATTGGACCCCGGCGCCACGTTGGCGAAGAGGCTGATGGCGCGCTCACGGTCGCGGCGGGTGATGGCCTGCAGCGCGGGCAGCTCCTCCTGCGTCACCAGCGACGACAGCGGCACCAGCATGTTGTTCGCCGTGCGGACCTTCAACAGCGACAGGTCCTCCGGCCGCGAGCGCTGGCTCGCCAGCAGCCGCATGCGCACGTCGATGCGCCGCCCGCCGCTGCTGTACTTGCCCACGCGCACGCCGCCCACCAGCGCGTTCACCGTGGACGCCACCGCCTGGATGGGCACGCCCAGGTCCGCCGCGCGGGCGCGGTCCGGGGTGATGCGCAGCTCCGGCTGGCCCAGCTGGTAGTCCGTGTCCAGGTCCACCACCTTGCCGGACGCCAGGAGTTCCTCGCGCAGCGACTGGCTCGCCTCCACCAGCTTGTCCCAGTCCGACCCGCGCACGCTGAACTCCACCGGGAAGCCGCGCTGCGCGGTGAAGCCCGCCTGGGACAGGTCCTGCACCACCGCGCGCAGGCCCGGGTAGCTGTTGAGCTCCTTGCGCAGCACCTGCGCGAACTCCGCCTGCGGCATGCGCTGGTCCGTCGGCACCAGCGTCAG
Organism: Corallococcus sp. AB049A; assembly: GCF_003668885.1. Classification (NCBI taxonomy): domain Bacteria; kingdom Pseudomonadati; phylum Myxococcota; class Myxococcia; order Myxococcales; family Myxococcaceae; genus Corallococcus; species Corallococcus sp. AB049A. The sequence goes on from NZ_RAWL01000056.1 coordinate 12,627, forward strand.
GTTCATGTTGCCGGAGTTCACCGCGGACCCGCTGCCGCCACCGCCCACCACCACGAACACGCGCGTCACCTCCGGACGGCTGGCGACGAACGCCTCCGCGCGCTTGAAGAGGCGGTTGGTCTCCTGCAGGCTGCTGCCCACCGCCGTCTGCAGGCGCACGGACATGCGGCCCTGGTCCTGCGAAGGGACGAACTCGCCCGGCAGCGCCTTGAACGCGAACGCGCTCAGGATGAGCATCGCCACCGCCGCCAGCAGCACGCGCCAGGGCCGCACCAGCCCCCAGCCCAGCGCTCGCGCGTACAGCGCCTCCAGCTTGGAGAAGGCCTTGTCCACCACCACGCCAATGCGGCTGCGGTGCTCGCGCGACGTCTTGAGCAGCTGCGCGCATCTCGCGGGCGCCAGGGTGATGGCCTCCACGTAGGACAGGAGCACCGCCACGCACAGCGTGACGCCGAACTGGAGGAAGAACCGGCCGATGATGCCCTTCATGAAGACGACGGGCAGGAAGATGGCCACCACCGCCAGCGTCGCCGCCAGCGCCGCGAAGGTGATCTCCGCCGTGCCTTCCCGCGCGGCGCTCACCCGGTCCTTCCCCTCCTCCGCGTGCCGGAAGATGTTCTCCAGCACCATGATGGCGTCGTCCACCACGATGCCCACCGCCAAAGCCAGGCCCAGCAGCGTGAACGTGTTGAGCGTGAAGCCCAGGAAGTAGATGACCGCCACCGTCCCCAACAGCGACATGGGGATGGCGAGCACGACGTTGAGCGTGCTGGAAAGCGAACCCAGGAACACCCAGCACACGAACGCGGTGAGGATGCACGCGAGCAACAGCTCGAACTCAATCTCGTGCACGCTCTCCTCGATGAACTGCGTCGAGTCGAAGTTGATGCTCGCGCTCATGCCCTCGGGCAGCTCCTTCTGGAGCTGCGCCAGCTGCTCGCGCACCGCCTGGGCCACCGCCACCGCGTTGGCGCCGCGCTGCTTCTTGATGCCCATGGCCTGGGCCGGCTCGCCGTTCACGCGCGCCAGGCGGCGCTCGTCCTCGAAGCCGTCCTCCACGATGGCCACGTCGTGCAGGTACACCGTGCGCCCGTTCTCCTCGCGCACCGCCACGTTCGCCAGCGTCTCCAGGTCCAGCGCCTCGCCCATGAAGCGGACGTTGACCTCGCGCCCCTGCGTCTCGATGCGGCCTGCGGGCAGCTCCACGTGCTCGCGCTGGAGCGCGGCGATGAGGTCCGTCACGGTGAGCCCGTGCGCGTCCAGCTTCTGCGCGTCCACCCAGATGCGCACGTTGCGCTCCAGCAGGCCGCCCAGGATGACCTCGCCCACGCCCGGCACCGTCTGCAGGCGCTCCTTCACGCGGTAGCGCGCGAAGTCGCTCACCACCTGCTGGGAGAACGGCCCGGCCACGCCCAGCCACATGATGGGCTGGTCCTCCGGGTTGGACTTGGAGACGACGGGCGGATCGATGTCCAGCGGCAGCCGGCGCTGGGCCTGGCTCACCTTGGTCTGCACGTCCTGCAGCGCCAGGTCCACGTTGCGCGACAGGTCCAGCTCCACCGTGATGTTGGCGCTGCCCTGGCGCGCGGAGGACGTGATGCTCTTGACGCCCTCCACCTGCGTCACGGCTTCTTCAATGAACTCGACGACGTCCGACTCCACCGCCTCCGGGTTGGCGCCCTCCCACGACACGGAGATGTTGATGGTGGGGAAGTCCACGTCCGGGAACTGGCTGATGCCGATGCGCTGGGCCGCCACCAGTCCGAAGATGATGGTCGCCGCCATGATCATCCAGGCGAACACCGGCTTCTTGATGCAGACGTCGGTGATGCTCATGGACGGCCCTCCGCGCCCGTCTTCGCGTTCGGCTCACCGCGGGCCTCGGCCGGGGGCTGCTCGCCAACCACCTTCGGCTTCGGGCGCTCCTGCTCGATGCGCACGGCCACCCCGTCGCGCAGGGCCTCCGCGCCGCGCACCACCAGCGTCTCGCCGGGCTTGAGACCCTCCTTCACCTCCACCCGCCCGTCCGGCGTGCGCAGCCCCAGCTCCAGGATGCGCTCGCGCGCCTTGTTGTCCGTCACCACGAACGCCAGGAAGCCGCGCTCGCTGGGGCGGATGGCCGTCTGCGGAATCACCGGGCTGTCCCCGCGCGAATCCACCGGCACGCTCACCGTGGCGAAGGCGCCCGGCCGCAGCTTCTGCGCGGCGTCGCCCGTCACCTCCGCGGTCACCGCCACCATGCGGCTCTGCGTGTCCGCGCTCGCGGACACGTAGGTGATCTTCGCCTCGTACTGCCCGCCGTCCGAGCGCACCGTGAAGCGCGCGGGCATCCCCGGTTGGATCCGCGTCACGTCCGCCGCGGGCACGTTGAAGCGCAGGAGCAGCGGCTCACGGCGCAGCAGCGTGGCCAGCACCACGCCCGGCTGCACGTACTGGCCCGTCTGCACGGTGCGCGTCTGGAGGATGCCGTCCATGGGCGCGCGCACGTAGGCGTCGCGCTGGTTGAGCTGCGCCTGATCCAACGCGGCCTTCGCGGCGGCCACGTCCGCCTGGGCGGTGGCGGCGCGGGCCTGGTACGTCTCCAGCTGTTCGGCGGGCAGGAGGCCCGGGCTCTGCGCGTTGACCTCCGCGCGGCGCTGGGCGCCGGCCTTGGCCTCCACCAGCGCGGCCTGGGCCTTCTGCAGCGCGGCCTCCGCGGCGCGCACGGCGATGGCGTAGCGCGCGGGTTCAATCTCCGCGAGCGTGTCGCCCTTCTTCACGACCTGCCCTTCCGCGAAGGACACCTTCTCCAGCGCGCCCGGCACGCGCGCGGTGATCTGCACGCTCTCGAAGGCCTCCACCGCGCCCACGGCGCTGACCGCGTACTCCACGTCGCGCGCCTCCACGGCCGCGACCTCCACGGGGAACTGGGTGGGACCCCGGCCCGCGCCCTTGCCGCCCTGCGCGGGCGCGTCCTTCTTGCAGCCGGGGGCCAGGGACAGCATGGCCAGCGACAGGGCCAGCACTCCAGTGCGTTGCATTGCCTTCACGGTTCCTTCCCCAGTGGATTCAGTCCGACAGCGGCCCGCAGGCCCAACAGCGCCACGCCCAGCCCATAGCGGTTCTGCGCGAGCGCGACCTCCGCCTCGAAGAGGCTGAGCGACGCGTCCGCCAGGGTGAGCGCGGTGGACAGGCCCTGGCGGTAGAGGATGCCCGTCTCGGCCGCGTTTTTCCGCGCAGCCTTCGCCGCCTGCTCGCTCTGCGCGAGCGCGGCCCGGGCCGTCTCCAGGTTCACCCGCGCCTGCTCGATGTCCACCGGCACGCGGCGGGTCGCGGCCTGCGTGTTCAGCTCCGCCGCGTTGGCGAGGGCCACGCGCTCGTCGCGGTCCGCGTAGCGGGCGCCGCCGTCGAAGAGGGTCCAGGTGAGATCCACGGCGAGGAAACCGTCGCCCACGTTGCCGTTGAGGCCGGCTTCGTTGGTGAGGCGGTACTGGGCGCTCGCGCCCAGGGACGGCAGCAGGCGCGCCAGGGGCTCCTTCGCGGTCTCCCGCAGCGAGCGCACGCGCAGGCGCGCGGAGAGGATATCCGGCCGCCGGTCGGTGGCCCCCTGGGTCAGCATGTCGAGGGCAGGCGCGGGCCGCACGGCGTCCGCGAGCAGCGGCTCCGGGGGAGTGAGCTCTCCCTGCACCGGCTCCACCAGCAGGTAGCCCAGCTCCAGGCGGCTCGTCTCCGCGGTGCCCAGCGCGGCGGCGAGGTTGGACTCGGCGGTGGCCAGCTCCAGCTCCGCGCGGGTGACGTCGTTGGTGCTGGCGAGCCCCGCGTTGGCGCGCGCCTGCGCGTCCGCCAGGCTCTGCTTCGCGAAGGCGAGGCGCTGCTCGGCGGCCTGGTACACCTGCTGGTTGGCCAGCGTGACGAGGAAGGCGTTGGCGGCGCTGAAGGCCACCTGGCGGCGCGTCTCCACGGCGTCCAGCTTGGACGCTTCGCTCTCCAGCTTCGCGGCCTTGTAGAGCGGGAAGCCGCGCGCGTCGAAGAGGGTGAGGCGTCCGGAGAAGACAGCGCCCAGGGCGTTGTACTTCTGGAGGACGACGGTCTGTCCGCCCACCTCGCGCGTGGACTCACGCAGGCGCCGTGTGTAGGTGCCGGTGGCCGCGAGGGTGGGCAGGAAGAAGGCGCGGGCGCGGGCGACGCGGGCCTGGGCGGCCTCGGCCGTCTGCCCCGCGGCGAGCACGGCCTCGTTCTTCTGCGAGGCCAGCTCCACGGCGCGTTCCAGCGTCAGCGGAGCGGCGCCAGCGTCCGGCTTGGGTGGCTTGGGGAAGGCGCTGGCGGGCGAGTCGGCCGGAGGCGTCTGGGCGAGCGCGTCCGGGGCCAGCGCGCAGAGGCAGGCACCCAGGGGCGCGGCGAGGAGGGCACGGCGGACGGTGGACATAGAAGTGGAGCGGTGGTGCGGGGCCAGTGTTGAAAGGTCAGCGGCCCCTATACACGGAAGCCGTCATCTCGGGGTTGATGAGCGGCCCGTGTCTGGACGATGCCTCGCGGGGCGGACTAAGGGACGGGGAAGAAGGTTCTTGGGTTGAACTGCCGACGGTGGCGCCGTCCGCCCCACTCCGGGTGTGGGACGCGCCCCAGAATGCGTGTCCCATGCGTTTATTCCTGCTCGCCGTGCTCACGGGCGTCCTCACCGGGTGCTCCAAGGGCGATGACCTCAAGTCCGCCGCTCTGAAGGTCCAGGTTCATTACGAAGGATTTCGGCCGGGGTGCGTGACGCTGACGGTCACGGATCAGGCGGAGGTGTCCCGGACGGTCACGACGAACGTGAACGTGTCCGCGGGTCCGCCTCCGGGCACACTGTCCGTGGCGGTGTTCCGCCAGGCCGGCTGGAGCAACGACGTGAAGCTCCAGGCCCGAGCACAGGAGCGCTCCTGCGAAGGAAACCAGGTGGCCTCCGCGGAGACCACCGCGAGCCTCGCGAAGGACGGCATCACGGCGGTGGAGCTGTCGCTGAGCGCCGTGGACGGAGATGGGGACGGGTTCGTGCGCACGGAGGACCAGGGCACGGACTGCAACGACGGGGATGAGACCGTGGGCGGTCCCATCCCCTGGTACACGGACTCGGACGGAGACAAGTTCGGCAGCAGCCTCCTGCCTCCAGTGATTCAGTGCACGTCGCCCTCGTTCAACAGCGTTCGTACCGCGGGCGACTGCAAGGACAACGACATCCTCGTGCACCCTGGCCAGGAGGAGTTCCGGTGCGACGGCGAGGACGACAACTGCAACGGCGCGAAGGATGAGTCGTTCGACGTGGGCGGGAACTGCCTCAACGAATTCCAATGCGCGGGAGCGAGGGCCTGCGTGACGGCGGATGGCGGCGTCACGTGCAACAGCACCCTCACGCCCACGGCCTACTACTTCGACGAGGACGGGGACAAACAGGCGGGAGCGGATGGCGGCGTGACCTGCGGTTCCCCGCCTCCGAACACAGTCGCTGAGTTCTCCGACTGCGACGAAAGCTCCGCGTACGTATCGTTCAACCAGGACGAGGTCTGCGACCGCCTGGACAACGACTGCAAGGGCGGTGTGGACAATGGCATCCCCTGTGCCCAGAAGGACCTGAACTGGGAGGGGAGCAGTGGCGGAGCGCTCCAAGCTCGCTGGAATGCCATCGCAGTGGGACAAGATCTGGCGTGGCTCGCTGGCATCGGCGGAGGCGACCTCAAAGGCAACGTGCTGAAGATCCAGAGCGATGGAGGCATGACTCAATCCAACTGCTCTGGGCAGTATCTAGCGGCATGGGTCAGCAAGACCGGGCAGGTGTTCCTGGCCGGCGAGGACGGTGCTCTCGCCAGCAAGACTCCTGATGACGCTCCCTGCTCAACGACCACGACCAAGCCCGCCAGTGATGCACCGCTCAACGGCATCGTGGGATTCGACTCAGCGGACGGTGGCCCGCCGACGCTCTACGCCGTGGCGAGCAACGGCTTCATTTTCAAGTGGGTGTTCGGCTCCGCTCCGGTGCAGGTCGCAACCACAGGCATCAACCTTCGCTCGGTGCACGCAGCCGGTGGCCCTGAGACAATGCTGGCGGTCGGCGCGAAGGACTTTGGTATTCCCCAGCCGCTCGCTCGGGCAGTGCGCTTCGTCTCGGACGATGCCCCTTGGCCAGAGGAGGCCCTCCCGGATGGCCTCCAGTCCACGGTCCTGAACGGCGTGCACGTGGTGAACAAGAGCTATGCCTACGCGGCGGGAAACAACGGGATCGTCCTGGAGCGGAATCACGGGACGTGGCGTTTGTTGCCTTCCCTGCCCTCAACGGTAGACCTCACCGACGTGGTGGCCTTTGGCCAGAAGGGAATCTACGTGACGACCGCGCAGACGGGCACCGTCCAGTTCTTCGATGGAACGGCCTGGAAATCCGTCTACTCGAACTCGAAGGCGCTGCGTTCCCTCGATGGTCCATCACCAACAAGGATTGGAGCGTCGGGCGACCTGGGCGTGTACCAGTTCTTCCGCTGGCCCAAGCCCTAGGAATGGACCTGCGCGCTGAAGCCCTGAGTCTCCGCTACGGCGCGCGCACCGTGCTGGAGCCCACGGATTGCCACGTCCCACCCGGCACGCAGGCGCTGGTGCTGGGACGTTCGGGCTCGGGCAAGACGACGCTGCTCAAGTCCTTCGCGGGGCTGCTGCTCCCCTCCTCCGGCCGGGTGACCTGGAACGGCCAGGACGTCGCCAGGCTGTCCGCGCCGGAGCGGCGGGTGCAGCAGGCGTCATTCGGCTTCGTGTTCCAGACGGACGCCCTCTTCGACTCGCTGACGGTGCGGCAGAACGTGATGCAGCCGCTGCTCCGCCGCAGGGTGCCGGAAGACGAAGCCCGCGAGCGCACGGACGCGGTGCTGCGCTCGGTAGGACTGGCGGACGCGGCGGACACGCTGCCGGAGCGGCTGTCCGGCGGCATGAAGAAGCGCGCGGGCCTGGCGAGGGCCATCGCGGCGAGGCCGGCGGTGCTGCTGGCGGATGATCCGTTCGCGGGCCTGGATCCGGGCACTGCGCGGCAGGTGGCGCGAGTCCTCCTGGAGGTCGCCGGCCAGGGCACGCTGCTGGTGGCGGCCCCGGAAGCGCCGGTGGACCTCCCCCTGCCCCGCTGGTTGTACCTGCGAGGCGGCAGACTGGTGCACGATGGGGCCCCGGCGCCGGAACTGGAGCGCGCGCCGGACGAGGCCCTCGCATGATTCCGCGGTCCCAGCACCCGTGAGCACCACCGCCCTGTCCTGGCTGGGACGCTCGGCGATGCGCGCGGTGGGCGGCGTGGGCGCGCTGGCCCTGGTCGCGGGCCGCACGGCCTGGGCCTTGCGCGGGCTGGAGCGGCGCGAGCTGGCACGAGGCCTGGTGCAGTTCGGCTTTGGCTCCCTGCCGCTCGCACTGGCCACGGCGGCGTTGGCCGGCGTCATCGTGGTGGTGCAAGCGGCGCTCTACATCCAGCGCTTCGGAGCACGCGCGTTCCTGGGCTGGGCAGCGGGCTATGGCGTGCTGTGGGAGTTCGGTCCGCTGCTCCTCGGGCTGATCATGTCCGCGCGAATCGGCGCGAGGAACGCGGCCGAGCTGGCCACGCTGAAGGTCGGCGGACAGGTTGAAGGCCTGCGAGGCATTGGCCTGGATCCGTTCGCGCTGCTGGTGGCGCCCCGGGTCGTGGCCATGGAGCTGAGCATGCTCGCGCTGAGCACGTTCACGTTCCTGGTGTCCATCCTCTGTGAAGCCGTGGCAGCGAAGCTCACGCTGGACCTGCCGGTGCGGGTGTTCTTCGGCACCTTCGCGCAGATGCTGAGCCCGTCCGACATCCTGAGCGGCGTGGTGAAGACAGGAGCGTTCGGGCTGGCCATCTCACTGGTGTCCACTGCGGTGGGCCTGCGAGCCAAGGGAGGCGCCAAAGCCGTGGGAGAGGCCGCCGCGAGCGCGGTGGTGCTGGGCTGCGCGGCCATCTTCCTCTTGGACTTCCTGCTCACGACGGTGCTGTCCAGGGTGCTGGGATGAAGCGCGTGCTGACCTTCTTCGGGGCGCCGGGGGTGATGCTGGCGCGCACGGTGCGAGCCGGCACGCGGGAGGGAATCCCCTGGCGCGAAACGCTGGCGCAGGTGCACGAGTTGGGTGGGCGCAGCGTGTGGCTGGTGATGTCGGGCATGGCGTTCTTCGGCGCGGTGCTGGTGATGATCGCCAACGCGCAGGCGAAGAAGCTGATCGGCAACGTGGCGGTGCTGGGCCCGGCCTACTTCGAGATGCTGGTGCGCGAGCTGGGCCCCGCCGTGTCCGCGCTGCTGACGGCGTCCCGAGCCGGAGCCAGTCACTCCGCCGAGCTGGCCACGATGAGCGTGAACGAGCAGGTGGAGGCGCTGGAGATGTCGGCGGGGGATCCGTACGCGGACCTCGTGGCGCCCCGGGTGATCGCGGGCGTAGTAGGGGTGCCGCTCTTGAGCGTGCTGGGCACGCTCGCGGCGACGGCGTCGGCGGTAACTGTGGCGAGCGTGGCGTTGAACATCGACGGCCGGGCGTTCATGGACGCGAGGTACGTGGACGGATGGGACCTGCTGGTGGGAGGGCTGAAGGTCGTGGCCTGCGGGCTCTACATCCCGCTCGCGGCAGCGGTGGCGGGCTTGAACGCCCGGGGCGGCGCGGAGGCGGTGGGCGAAGCGACGACGGAAGGCGTGGTAGCGGCCAGCCTGGGATGTCTGTTGATTGACCTGACGGTGTCGCTTGCGTTCCAGTTCGTGCGCCTGTGAATGACACCGGTCCGGACACGCTGGTCTTCGACGACGTGGCGATCGCCTTCGAGCAGGGCCGCCGCGTGCTGGACGGCCTGAGCGCGCAGGTCTCCACGAAGGAGCTGACGTTCATCGCGGGGGCGAGCGGTTCCGGAAAGAGCGTGCTGTGCCGGCTGGCAGTGGGCCTGTTGAAGCCCGGAGCCGGCAAGGTGACGCTGTTCGGAGAGCGCGTGGACACGCAGCCAGAGCGAACCCTGGTGCCCCTCCGCCGACGGGCGCCGTACCTGGTGCAGGGCCCGGCGCTGCTGGACTGGAGGACACTGCGGGAGAACGTACGCCTCGCGGATCCGAGCGCCCCGGAGGAAGCGGTGGAGACGGCGCTGGAAAAAGTGGGCCTGAAGGAATGGGCGGACCGGCTGCCTCCGGAGCTGGGACCCGGAGCAAAGAAGCGAGCGGCCATCGCGAGGGCGCTGGTGCTCAAGCCGCGTTACCTGCTGCTGGACGAGCCGACGACGGGGTTGGACCGCCGGGCGGCGATGCAGGTGGAGGCGGTGCTGGCGTCGTTGAAGGAGCAGGGCCTGGGGGCGCTGGTGGTGTCACACGACTACCGGCAGTTGAGAGGCATCGCGGACCGGGTGCTGGTGGTGGCGAAGGGACGCAACGCGTACCTGGGGAGCCCGGAGGGCTTCCTGGAGTCCCCTGCCCCGGAGTTGCGGACGCTGACGGCGCCGTTCATGGAGGGCGCGACGGATGGATGAGCAGCGGCTGGAGTTGAAGGTCGGAGCGCTGGTGCTCGCGACGCTGGTGGGCGTGCTGGTGTTGCTCTGGTTGATGGGAGAGCTGACGCTGGGCCGGGGCGCGAAGCTCGAAGTGGACTTCGCGCACACAGGCAACGTGGTGCAGGGAGCCCCGGTGAAGCTGGGAGGCGTCCAGGTGGGCAAGGTGGACACCATCCATCTCCTGGCGGACCGAAGGGATGCGAAGGGCCTCCCCCTCCCCGTCCGCATGGACCTGTCCGTGGAGCCCGCGGCCCGGGGTGCCCTGCGCAAGGACGCAAGGGTGACGGTGGGCACGGTGGGCCTCTTGGGTGAGCCCTATCTGGAGTTGAACCCAGGCAACGCCGACGCGCCGCTGCCGGAGGCTGAAGCACTGCGAGGCGTGGATGCGCCGCGTCTGGATTTGCTGTCGGAGCAGCTGTCCAAGTTCGTGACGCTGCTGTCAGACATGTTGGAGAAGGATCCGGAAGCCGTGACGGGCCTGGCCGCCAACGTGTCGCGACTGGCAAGGACGCTGGACGAGGTCCTGACGGAGAACCAAGGCGACGTGAAGGTCCTGGCCACGGAGCTGGCGGCGGCGTCCAAGGACCTGAGGCAGCTGGCCCAGCTGGCCAAGGAGTCCATGCAGCCCGGAGGCAAGGGAGCCCGCCTCCTGGACGACGCCTCCGCCGTGGCGGCCCTGATGCGAAAGGATCTCCCCGGCCTGACGAAGTCCGCCGGAACGACCCTGGACGGCCTGGCGGCGCTGACAGGCCCCCTGACGCCCGAGGACGGCCAGCAGATGAAGCTGGCTCTCCAGCGCTTCACGGCGGCAGCGGGCCAGTTGGAGCAGATCGCCACCAAGGCGGACCGGATCCTGGGACAGCTCGACTCCGGTGAGGGAACCGGCGGCGCGCTGCTCAAGGACCCTGCCCTCTATGACGAACTGAAGACCCTGGTCACGGACCTGCGCAAGCATCCGTGGAAGATCCTCTGGAAGGATTGAGCTGATCCTACCCGGGATCCAATGCCCAGGTTCCTTCCGCCCAGCGCTTCAACGCCTCAGAGGCGGCGAATGAAACGAGGTCCTGTCCTTGGGCTGCCTGTTGCAGGACCGCCTTGGCCTCGGTCGTTCGATGGCGGAGAAGAAAAGCTGCCGCTTTGACCCGGACGTCCATGCGCGGATGAACGAAGAGGGCTGCGAGTGCATCCCGCCCTGCATCCCCATGCGCACACAACTTGTCGAACGTCTCGTTCACCTTTTTGGCGTGCTTGTTTCCCGTCTTTGAATCCCCTTGCTGGACCGCATCGTTCTGCGCAGCGGCATGCAGGGCAAACGCCTCCACGAGCTTTTCCATCTTCACTTCCAGACTCCCCAGATTCGCTTCTGGATCTTCTCGATGGCCTGCAGACCGAAGTCGCGTTGCGCCTCAAAGGACTGCGTGCTCAACCACTGTCTGACGGTCAGACTCCGCGAGCCGGTGATTTCTTGTTGAACCGATGAATAGAACCCGCTCAGCCGCTTATGCAGCGCCTGATCCAATTGAATGACGTTTTCGGTGTTGTGGATGGCCTCGGGTCCGAACCTGTCCACGTTGCCCGGCGTCTGCTCGACAATGTGGTGCCACTGCATCCCGTCTTCCGCCGAGCCAAGGGCTCGTTTAAGGCCGCTGAATGACCTCCAGGATCGAGGCCTCCCGGGATTGCTGCTCGTCCCAGCTCCGTTCCGAGCCACCATCGTAATCGCCGTGGAGGGAAGCGAGACGACGACCGTGCCGCCTGCGATGGCCACCGCGCTCACCTGCCCTACGTTGGCCAGCGTGATTCCTACGTGAGTTGCGCCCGCCACTGCGGCTTCTGGATAGCCGGGCATTCTCGATAGCTGCGATGCCAGCGACGCCGCGCCTCCGGTCAGCCCCTGACTCACCACGGCTGTAACCGCGAGCACGAAGATGCGCGCGACCTCAGGCCCAACACGGTTCGCGAAGCGCTGTCCTGCCTGATCCAACTCCGCTGCGGAGGTCGCCTTCTCCGTGGCCTGCTTCAGCTCCCGGCTTGCTTCGACCACGACCAGGAATGATTCCACCCCCAGGTAGATCAGAAGGAGCGCGGAGATGGTCGCGGCTGCCTTGGTGAAGACAGGCTCTGGATTGGCGGCAAGTACAGCCCACGTCACGAGCCCCGTCGCGATGACGGTGTAGAAGACCTGTGGCGCCAACGTGTCTTCCACTGCCCGGGCGATGCTCGCCTTCAGGGGGCCTAGTGAAAGGCCTAAGGCAACACCCAGTTTGTCCACATCGCTCAGAGTGGAAACATCGGCGAGAAGTGAGAGGCAATCGTCGCGCTCTTGGGTGGTGCGGCAGATGCCTCCAAAGCCCTTGCGCATCAGGCTTCGCCAGCTCGCGTCCGGTGTGCCGCCCGGATGGGCGGCACGTACCAACCACGGTTGCCGCTCTGAGCGAAGTGCGAGCGGAAACTCAAGGACCCAGGTGGAGAGTGCTTCCTCGAATGCGCCGGTCCCTACCACCACCGGCCTGGCAGGGGCGTGCGGCACGTACTCAATGGAGCGACCTTCCCCCGTGTCCAAGCGGATCCCAGGGCGGCTCGCGCACGCGCTGAGAAGCGCCAGAACAACGACCGATACCACCAGCCGCTTCGCCATGTAGAGCAGATGGAACATCTGCTCAGAGACTCGTCGGCTGCGGCACTTCATCCTTGCGCGACGGAGCCGGCGTCTCATCCTGGGCCACGACCGAGTTCAGGACCCAGGAATAGCCATATCCAGCCCCGAGCAGCCGGTACGTCGCGCGCTTGCCGCAGCCCACGACGCCCGTGGTGACGCGGTCCAGCTTCGTCGCCTGGAGGTCCTGCTTGGCACAGCCCAGGTCGAACTCCGCGTGGACCCTCACGTCGGGAATCCAGGAGCACTGGCCCACCACGCAGCGCAGTTCGTAGACGCCCTCCGTGTTGCAGCCGATCATCTGGTACTGGTTCTCACCCAGATACTGCGGCGTCAGCTCCACGTCGCACTTCAAATCCTTGGCGGCGATCTTCTCCAGGTTCGCGTAGCGCTTCGCGTTGATGGACGGCCCCATCTGGGAGAAGTCCACCTTGGAGTTGCGCCGGCGCCCGCCGCAGCCAGACACCAGCAACGCCACTCCCACGCCCACCAACGACAGTCGAATGAGGTTCATGGGCGCCCATCTAACACGCCTTGCCCGCTCAGGCCTCAGGGCGCGGACGTTTCCTCGCCCCCGGACAGCAGGTCCGAAAGCAACATCTGCTCTTCACTCGGCGACAGGTCGAAGTGGCGCGCGGCCTCGGTGATGATTTCGACCAGGGGAGTCCGCGGCTCCTCGGTCCTCCGCACCGCGATCCTGCGCGCAGCGCTGCGCAGCGCCTCTCCCCTGGGTCGAAGACTTTCACGCATGGCGCAAACCTCCCTCCCTCCACGGTTCGGATGCAGTCCCCCAGAAGCAAGGGCGGCAGGGAGCAGGCGCTCTCCGTCAGCCTCCGCCCACGGGAAGCGGGCGGCTCGCAGGGCGGCGCGTTCCTTCCTCCTGCCTCGCGAGCACTTCAGCTTTGGAGACGGACCCCACTCCAAGGAACGAGGCATCAGCCATGGCAGCGCAAGACATTCCCGGCTCCGGACAGCAGGTAAAGAGCCCCACGCAGCGCACGACGGCCGTCCCGCTCGACGAGCGCCGCCGCATGCGCCACGAATCCCGCACGTCACAGACCTACAAGGCCTTCCTCAAATACCTGTGTGACGTAGGCAAGATCCCGAACGAGCAGGCCGCGGAGAACGCCGCCATCTCCGTGCTGTGCGTGCTGGAGCAGCGCCTCGTCGGCGAGGAGGACAACGACCTGGAGGCCCAGCTGCCCATGAAGCTGCGCGAGCTCATGGTCCGGTGCGACCGCCACGAGGCCGGGCCGCCGCCCAAGAAGTTCGGCCGCGCCGAAATGCTGGCCATGGTGGCCGAGGACCTGGACATGGAGCCCGACGACACCGAGCCCATCATCCGCGCCGTCTTCAGCGCCATCCAGGCGCAGATCTCCAGCGGAGAGAGCGACGACATCGCCGGAGAGCTGCCGCCGGACATCCGCGACCTGTGGGCACGCCCCGCCTGACGCACGATCAAGACGTCGCGGAGACCACCGTGCCCTGCGCCAGGGCGCACAGCGTCTCCACGCCGTCCTTCACGGCGAACACTTCGCACTGACACACGGCCTGCCGCTTGCCGGCGGCCTTCGCCTGGGCCCGCGCGATGAGCAGCGAGCCCACGGCGGGCTTCAGGTAGTTGATCTTGTACTCGGAGGTCAGCGCGTTGCCGCCCAGCGCCAGGCCCCCGGCGAACGTGATGGCGTTGTCCGCGAGGTAGCTGAGCACGCCCCCGTGGACGAAGCCGTGCTGCTGCTTCAGATGGTCCACGATGGGCAGCCGCAGCTCCGCGCTCCCAGGCCCGGAGCTGGCGAGCTGCGCGCCAATGAACTGGCTGAAGGGCTGTGACGCGAACACCTGACGCGCGAACTCCTGGGGATCGTCCATCCCTGGAATCTATTCGCGGAACAGGGCGGGCCACCACCGGACGCGGCAGTAGGTGAAGGGCTTCTCCACGTCCATCCACCGGGAGCTCAGCACATTCACCACCGTCCCGTCACCGCCCATGCTGATCTTGCCGCAGCCTTCCTGGGCATCCATTGCCGGCAGGACCACCTTGCCGCAGGACTCGCCAGAGGCCGCGATGAGCCGCGCTTCATGCTGACAGCCCTGATTCCCGGCGGTCACCTGGCTCCATCGGAGGTAGCCCTTGCCACCGGGAAGCAGCTCGAACCGGCGGCCGTCCCCGCCGTCCAGCCATGAGGGCAGCGGGCTGGATGCGGCCTGCAGGCCCTCGAAAGCGGCCACCCACTTCTTGCCGAACGTGTTCTCGACCCCCAGCACCAGGCCGCCTTGCAGCAAGGGCGCGAACGTGTAGCGGGACTCGACGTCCGGGGCCTGCTCCAGGGTCAGCGCCAGGAACGGGGTGCCGGGCTGGCCAGAGCTGTCCACCCAGACGCCCTCCACCGAGACCGCACCCTCCGCCGGCGCCCCGGCGGAGAGGAGCAGGGCGTGGCCCTCCGTGTTCACGCCCAGCGCGCTGACAGGGCCATTGAGCAGCGACGCCACCGACAGGCTCCAGCGAAGCTCGCCCGTCGCGCCGTACGCGTGGAGCGTTCCATCCGCGAGCACCTCATGCATTCCCCCCGCCGGGTTCACCGCGCTGTGCAGGGAGACGCTCGGCGGACGTGGGTGCTGGATGATTCGCCGCTGGGAGATGTCGAGGAACGTCACCCAGGTGAAATCCCAAACATCCCGGGCGTGCCCCAGGAAGCCCTGGGGCTGGCCGTTCAAATCCATGCGATACGCCTCGTCGATGGAACCCTCCCAGTCGTAGGTGGTCACGGAGGGCAGCACGGCGAAGTACATCCGTGTGGAGATCGCGTTGTCGGTGAGCATGATGATGTCGCCCCGGCCATCCGCCGCCGCCCCCTGACACGTGCCATCCGTGGGAGTCGTCCTCTCCCAATACCTCCAGGTCGCGAGGACCGCCGGAGAGGGCTGCGGGAGGCGCTCGCATGCCGAAGGCCCGGGGTCGGGCGGCGGCGGCGGGGGTTCGTTCTCCACGGGCTGCTCGGGCGGGATCACCGGGTCCGCCGGCTCCTCCGTGACCGCGCCTCCCCCGGCAGGCCCTTCGTCCACCGCCGGCTCCGGAGCGACGACCTCCGGCGCGCCCTCGCCCCGCGCGTCCGAAGTGCCGCAGCCCGTGCCCAACCCGCCGAGGAGAAGCCCCACCCCGACCACCCACCGCCTCGTGTTCCACGCCATTGCACCGACCCCTTCAACCTCAACAGGTTGACTGAGAGTGCAGGTAGGAACAGGGCTCACCTAAAACCAGTGAGCGGAGTACTTCATGGCAATGATTGTCGTTTGCCTGACGGGCCGCGGGCCCTACCCCTCCGCCGGAGCCGGCGCGTTCACCGGTTCGGGCGGCTCCACGGGCGGCCGGGTGATGAGCTGATCCAGCGTGGGCCGCTTCGGCTTTTCGAATGGAGCCAGCTTCACCGGCTTGCCCGTGCGCGCGGACTCCTGCAGCGCGACGATGACGCGCACGTCCGCCAGGCCTTCGACTCCGTTGGGCTCCGGATCCCGGTCCTCCAGGATGCACTGCGAGAAGTAGACGAGCTCCGGCGCGAACTGGTCGCTGTTCTTGAACGTCCGCGTCTCCGTCTCACCGCCCACCGTCAGCTCGTGCTGGATGTCCGTGCCGTAGCCGAAGCCGTGCTTCACCAGCAGATCCCCTTCCGTGCCCACCAGCCGGTAGGCCGACACCGCGGCGGCTTCGTGGCTGATGGCGAACTGCGCCACCCTCCCGTTCGGAAACCGCATCAGCGCGAACGCGGACGCGTCCACGCCGTGGAAGCGCCCGTCCCTGCCGCCTCCCGTGAACGCGAACACCTCGCGCGGTTCGTCGCGGAACAGGTAGCGCGCGGCGTTGATGGGATACGGCCCTTCGTCCAGCAGCGCTCCTCCGCCCACGTCCACGCGCGTGCGGATGTCCCCCTGGCGCGTCTGCTGCGTCAGCGTGCCCGTGAACACCAGCGGGTCTCCCAGCCGCCCGGAGCGCACCAGCTCGATGGCGCGGAGGTTCGCCTCTTCGAAGTGGAGCCGGTACGCGACCATCAGCTTCACGTCGTTCTCGTTCGTGGCGCGGATCATCGCCTCGCAGTCCTCCACCGACGTCGCCATCGGCTTCTCGCAGAGGACGTGCACGCCCACACGCGCCGCGCGCTCCGTGAAGGACCGGTGCATCGTGTTGGGCAACACGATGTAGGCCGCGTCCGCCTTCGAGTCGCGCAGCAGCTGCTCGAAGTCCTCGTAGCCCCCCACGTGCTCCACGCCGTACTTCTCCTGGAGCGCGGTCCGCTTCTCCTGGTCCGAGGAGACGATGGCCACCAGCTCGGAGTTCTCCTCCGCGTGCTGGAACGCCGGGAGGATGGCCACCTGCGTGAGGTTGCCCGCCCCCACCACCGCGTACCGCACCCGCCTGGATGTCCCCTGCGCCATCGTGCACCTCTCCCGTGATGAGGCCTTACGCTGGTGACGCGCCAGGCCAGCCCGCAAGCCGCGCCCGGCCCTCCGGTGCAGGGGCAGCCAGCCGGGCACCCAGGCTTTCGCGGGGCCCCGTTCCGGCCTATGCCCTGCCCCATGCCCTTCAAGAAGATGCTCGCCCGCCTTGGGATTGGCAGCGCGCGCGTGGACACCCGGCTGGAGCACGACACCGTTCGCGCGGGTGGCGACCTGCGCGGGCTCGTCCACGTCCAGGGCGGCCACACGCCCCAGCGCATCGACCGCATCGACCTGCACCTGATGGCGCAGTACCTCCAGCGCGACAACGACCGCCGCAGCGCGCTCAACGCCGTCGTGCGCACCTTCCGCGTCTCCACCCCCTTCACCCTCCAGCCCCGCGAGGAGCGCGAGCTCCCCTTCTCGCTGCGCATCCCCACCCACA
>NZ_RAWL01000570.1:0-4581 GCF_003668885.1 Corallococcus sp. AB049A
TGGGCAACCTGGGCACGTTCCGGGGGCCGGAGGGCAAGGCGGTGTGGGGGCTCAACGACTTCGACCAGGCGGGCACGGCGTCGCCGGAGGCGGACCTCACGCGCCTGGCCACCAGCGCCGTGCTCACCGCGCGCGAGGCGGGCCTGTCCACCCGCGAGCAGGTCAAGGCGGTGGAGGCGCTGGCGAAGAACTACTTCGAGACGCTGGAGCTGCTGGAGGACGGCGACGCGAACCCCGGGGCGTTCCTGGAGAAGAAGGAGTCCTCCGGCCCGGTGAAGGACCTCATCACCCAGGCGCGTGACACGTCCGCGAAGGACGCCCTGTCCAAGTACGTGAAGCTGGACGGCGCGAAGGGGCCGCGCTTCCTGAACTCGGACACGCTCAAGCCGCTGGCCCCGGAGCGCAAGGCCGCGGTGCGCACCGCGCTGGCGTCCTACGAGAAGACGCTGGCTGGCACGGAGGGCGTGGCGGTGCCCCTCAAGGTGCTGGACCTGGCGGAGCGGCTGGACGCGGGCGGCAGCAGCTACGGCCTGGAGCGCGACTACGTGCTCGTGGGCGCGGCGGAGCCGAAGGCGCCCCCGGTGCTGCTGGAGCTGAAGGAGCTGCTCGCGTCCGGCGTGGCGTCACCGCCGGTGCCCGCGAATGGCGCGGACGTGGTGAAGGCGCAGGAGGAGCTGGGCGGCGCGGTGAATCCGCTCACGGGCGCGGTGAGCATGGGCGGCCGGGCGTTCCTCGTGCGCGAGGTGGAGCCGGAGAAGGCCAGGCTGGACGACGCCGTGCTCGGGAAGAAGAAGTCCCTGCGCTCCACCTTCGAGCAGGCCGGCGTCGTGCTGGCCCGCGCCCACGGCCACACGCAGGCTCGGGCCCGGTGCCTGGAGGACTGGGTGGGCGGCGACACGAAGGAGGCCACGAAGCGGCTGGTCGCCTTCGCGCAGGCCTACGCGGATCAGGCCGAAGCGGACTGGAAGGCCCTCAAGGCCGCGCGTTGATCAGAGCGTCGCGGACAGCTGAGCCGCCGCGTCGCGCAGGGTGACGACGTCGTAGTCGTCCTTGAGCCACTGGAAGATGCCGCGCAGCCGCTCCATCTTCTTCGAGGCGCTCACGCGCAGGTCGCGCTGCTGGCGCACCAGCTCCGGCGGGATGCCGTCCGTGGCGTCCAGCACGTCCACACCGTGCAGCTCGAAGTTGAAGAAGGCATCCGCCCGGCACGTGCGGTACGCGGCGCGCATCGTGCCGCGAGGCAGCGTCGCCGCGAACGTGCCAATGAACGGGAAGCGCACCACCGGCGTCACCGTCATGGGCAACTCCAGCACCGGGCCCTCACCGCGCCGGTAGGGCTGCGCGGGGTCCGGCCGGTACGGCACGCGCGGCGCCAGCAGCACGCGGGGCGTGTCCAGCACGGAGCGCGACGGCCGGCCCAGCGCCGCCAGTGCGCCCATCACCGCCGCCTTCGCCGCGTAGTACGGAGCCGCCGGGAACGCGGAGGAGCCGTAGCGGTAGCCCTGCTCCGCGGTGGCCGCGTACAGGTCCGCGTTGAGCGTGTAGCCCGGGGCGCGGAAGCCGGAGGGACGCACGCCCACGGCCTTGAGGATGGCCGCGTCCGCGCGCTCCAGGTCCTCGGAGATGGCGTCCGGTCCGCGACGGGTGAGCGCGTAGTCATGGGCGTGGCTGTGGCTGGCCACCTCCACGCCCGCCGCGTGCGAGCGCCGCATGGCTTCCGCCGCGCCGGGGTCCGCCTCCAGGTCCTCGCCGATGACGAAGAAGGTCCCGGGCACGCCCACCGCCGCGAACAGCTCCAGGAAGCGCGGCACCGCCACGCGGTGGATGAGGGTGCGGGCGCGCTCGTCGAGCAGCGACTCGGGCAGCCCGTGGATCCGGCAGTAGTGCGGCAGCGAATCCAGGTCGACGGAGATGGACGCCAGGCGCGCCGCCGTCATGGGGCAATCCTTCCCGCTCAGGTCCCGCGCACGCGGATGACGTAGAACAGCTTGCCCACGTTCTTGAGCACGTTGGGCACGCGCTTGAAGAGGTGGATGGACGGCTGGCGCTTCTCATGGAGCTGGATGGGGATCTCCAGGACGCGCAGGCCCTCGCGCCACGCGCGGATGACGAACTCGCTGGCGAACACGTCCATGTCCACCACGCACTTCTGGATGACGGGCAGCAGCGCTTCGCGGCGGAACGCCTTCAGGCCGTGCGTGTCCGTGCCCTGGAAGCCCAGCGCCACGCGCAACAGCTTGTTGTGCACCCGCGTGGCCGCGCGGCGGATGAGGGGGCGCTGGTCGCTCGCGCCCTTGGCCGCCTTGGAGCCCACGACCATGTCCGCCTCGCCGCGCTCCAGCCGGGGCAGCGCCGCGTCGTAGAAGGTCAGGTCGCAGAGGTCGATTTCATCGCACACCACGTAGGTGCCCTGGGCCTTGAGGATGCCGGCCTTGAGCGCCACGCCGTAGTTGGGCGTCTCCGAGTGGAACCAGCGCAGGCGCGGGTTTTTCGCGCAGAGCTCTTCCAGGATGCGCGGGGTCGCGTCGCGCGAGCCGTTCTCCGCGAAGATGATTTCGTAGTCGAGCCCGCGAGCATCCAACCCCTGGCGCAGCTCCTCGGCTGCCTGGGTGATGATGGACTCCTCGTTGTAGACGGGGATGACGACGGAGAGGTGCAGGGCCATGGGTCCGGAAATGCGAAGAGAGTGCTTCGCGGCCTAGCACGCCCCCCGTCCACCGTCGACAGGAGACGACTCCCTGCGTCAGCCGTTCAGCGTCCGGGCGCAGGCCCGCCCGTCCAGGATGGCGTCCTCCATGGAGGAGTATTCCCACTTTCCATAACGTCCGGCCACGAGGATGCCGGCGTGCTCCAGGAAGCGCTTCACCTCCGCCATCGCGGGGCCGTACGCGTCGTCGTAGAGGACGTATGCGTTGGGAATCTCGCGGCCCTTCGTGAACAGGATGTCGTCCGCCGAGTGGATCATCCGCGAGCGCACCAGGTCCTCCACCGCGTACTTCTCCGCGTCCGCCAGGGACAGCTCGCCGTGGTGGCTGAACTCCACGGAGAAGCTGGCCGTGTCCGGCGGGGCCAGGGGCGCGTACACCGCCGATGGCGCCCCGATGCGGTACGAGTGGAACTCCGGCTCCGGCAGGTAGATCCAATGCCACGGCTGGCGGTTCGCGCCCTTGGCGCCCACGCACACGTACGTGACGATGAACGCGCGCAGGCGCTTCGTCGCGGCCCGGACCTCGTCCGGCACGCCGGAGGCGCCCTTCCCGATGAGCTCCACCAGCGTGGGCAGCGCGATGGAGGAGACGAGCCCCGAGTACGGCAGCGTGCGTCCGTCCGATAGCGTGACCTGCTTCGCCTTCCAGTCGATGGAGGTGGGCTCGGTGCGAACGCTCAGCTCGCCGCCCTGCAGGTGCTGCTTCATCGCGCGGGCCAGGCTTTCGATGCCGCCCTCGCGCGGGTAGAGGAACGACGCGTTGTAGCCCAGCTGATCACTGCCCGCGCCCAGCGCCCCGTCCACGACCTCCTTGAGGGAGGGGCGCGGCACGAACCGGCCCACCCACGCGGCGGACATCTCGCGCGGGTGCACGGTCCAGAGCTTCTGGTTGTAGGGCAGCATGAAGTTCTTCGCGAAGCCCTCGCCCATGTAGCGGAGGATGAACTCCTCGAAGTTCACGGGGTCGCGCTCGCGCAGGGCGCGGCCCTTCTCCCCGTAGATGGCCTCCACGTAGCCGATGAGGTTCTCCGAGATGACCTCCGGCGGCAGCCCGTGGGTGTTCACCTGGTAGGGGAAGCGGGTGAAGGTGTCTCGGGAGAAGACGGCGGCGCGGCGCTGGATGCGCACCAGCTGGTCCGGGAGCCACAGCGTGTTGACCAGGGCCTGGATCTCCGGGTCGCGCAGGTGGAGCCAGTGACCGGTGGGGTCGAAGTAACACCCGTCGATGACCTCGGTCTTGATGAGGCCTCCGACCCGGTCGGACTTCTCGATGAGGCGCCAGGGGCGCTTGAGGAAGTGCGCGGTGGACAGGCCCGCCAGGCCCGCTCCGAGGATGACGATGGGATCCATGCGCCGCCGGGTCTACCACCCCGAGCGGGGGCGTGGAAAAGGGACGCACACCCCTGGTGTTGGCGGGCGCCCGCCCTCCTGCCCGGCCGGGTGACGGCGGTGCGCCCCAGGGGCGCGTTCTTTCCGGGCTTGAAACGGCTCTGCTAGCCTGCACGCGCCGCGCGGACCCCCGCACCGCCCCGTCATTCCAGCGCGTGCGCGCGCCAGCCGGTCTCGTCGAAGGAAAACAATGAAAGTCTCCTGCCCGTCGTGCCAGACGAATTACAACATCGATGACAGGCGGATCCCGCCCGGCGGCGCCAAGCTGAAGTGCGCCCGGTGCCAGACCACGTTCCCCATCAAGGCTGAAGGCGCGGGCAGCGAAGCCCCCGAGGCCGCCGCGTCCCCTGCCGCGCCGCAGCCCGCCGCCATCCCGCTCCCGGGCAATGCCGCGCCGCAGTCCGCCGCCATTCCGCTGCCGGGCAGTGCAGCGCCGCAGTCCGCCGCCATTCCGCTCCCCGGAGCCGCCGCGCCCCGTCCCGCCG
>NZ_RAWL01000571.1:0-4581 GCF_003668885.1 Corallococcus sp. AB049A
GGAAGGGGAGGGGCACACGGGCTCCAGGAACGTTTGCTGTCTGGACACCGCGGCGCGGAAAAACAGAAAGCGCTTCGGAAAATCGTGGTCGCCCGGCTCACCAGGGCCGCCGCTCGATGAGGTGGCGGGCCTGGGGAGAGGGGGCGAGGAACGACACGGGCGCACCCGCGACGCGCTCCAGTTCCTCCAGGTGATGACGGGCCGCGTCGGTGAGCTGGTCGAAGCGCCGGGCGTTCCAGTTGGTCGCGCTCAGGTCCCCCGCGAGCACGAGCGCCAGGTCCGTGGGGGCGTTGAGTGAAGCCGCCTCGCGCAGTCCCACCCAGTCGAACGCGTGGCCCTCCGAGCGGCACACCATGACGGTCCTCCGCACCCGGCCCGGAGCGATGCCCGCTGTCTGGAGACAGCCGCTCGCGCAGGGCCCGGCGCCCTCGACGAGCACGCGGTGGCCCCGGGCGAAGGCGTCCTCCAGTTCCTCGCGCGAGGGCTTCGGAGCCGACCGGAGGAGGACGGCGTAGTGGGGGGCGAGCTGCGCCGTGAGCGGACGCAGGTCCACATCGCCGGAAGGCCCCGGGATGATGAGGTCCACGAGCCGTTCGCCGGGCCGCCCATACAGCCCGAGCCGGCTGGCCACCCGCACGAGCACCGCGTCGGGCGGAGTCCTCGCCGTGTCCACCACGAGATTCGCCAACGAGGCCAGCGGGTGCACCGCGCGTTCGGCGGGATGCGCCCAGGCTGCCTCGAAAGGGTCGGGCCCCGCGTAGCGCAAGGCCTGCTCCGGCTCGGGGACCGCCAGGTGGACGTGCACGATGCGGAGCCCGGGAGTCGTGCGCAGGCCATCCAGCTGGGCCTCGCTGCTCGCGGCATCCACGATGATCAGCCTGGAGGCGTGCAGCGCCGTGAGCACGTCCTCCGCCAACCAGCGCCCACCCGTGTTGCTGTCCAGCGTGACGGTCAGCTCCTGGCGAGCGCGCCGCGAACCGTCACCGCCGTGCTTCCGCAGGAAATCCTCCGAGTGGAGATGCCGCGCGCCGAACCGCCGCGCGAGCCCCTGCGCGAGGGTCGTCTTCCCCGCGCCGATGGGCCCCGACACCACCACCACCGTGACCGCCATGGCTTGTTCCTCCCGAGGAGGAACACCCTAGAAACCCTGTCGCGGTGCGGACCATCCCCCGTTGGAGGGATGGCGTCAGCGCTTTTCGGAGACGCGCACCCAGTCCACTTCCATCGTCTGCGGCGCGGCGCGCACCAGGTCCACCGTGGACCGAGGCACGCCGAAGTACGGCTCCTTCGTCTTGTTCACGCCCTCCGGATACCCGCCGCCCACCGCGAAGTTGAAGATGATGAAGTGGGGCTTGTCGTAGGCCCACGCGCCGTGGCGCTCCACCTCCTCGCGCGTGGAGGTCTTCACGCGCTCCCCGTCGATGTACCAGTGGATGGCCTCCGGCGACGTCTCCACGCCGTACTCGTGCCAGTCACTCACCGGCGTGCGCGGATGGAAGCGTCCGTTGATGGGCGTGTTGCCGCTGTAGCCCGGCCCATGCAACGCGACGGACACCCAGTCGCCGTAACCGACGTTCTCCATGATGTCGAGCTCACCGCACGCCGGCCACCCCGTCTTGGAAATGTCCGCGCCCAGCATCCAGAACGCCGGCCAGAGCCCCACGCCCACCGGCAGCTTGATGCGCGCCTCGACGCGGGCGTGCGTGAACTCCCGCTTGCCCGCGCTCTCCACCCGGCCGGACGTGAACGGATAGCCATTCGCCGTCTCGAAGCGCGCCGTGAGCTTCAACGTGCCGCCGCTCACCGACACGTTGTCCGGCGACGTCGTGTACTGCTGCTGCTCGTTGTTCACGTGCACGTCGGTCTGGATGCGCCAGTTGCTCGCGTCCACCTCCGAGCCGTTGAACTCGTCGCTCCACACCTGGACCCAGCCGGCGTCCCTCCCGGCCACCGCTTCCGCGCGCTTCGGCGCCCCCGCGCACGCGGACAACCCCGCCGCCAGCGCCCAGACCGCCACGGTCCTGCCCGTGCTCGTCGCCATCACGTTCCTCACGAAGGGAGTCACCTACTGGAGCGTCCGCCGGTCCACCGGCGCTTCGGGCGGCTCACCCCGGTACGGCGTGGCCGGAGGCATCAGCAGCGATTCATGCAGCCGCCCCTCCACGTCCACCGTCACGTCCACCACCGTCTGCCGCACGGGCTCCACGCTGCCATCCGCGTGCAGCAGCACGCCGCCCCCCTGCGGAATGCCCAGCCCGCGCGTGGGCAGCCCCATGCGCCGGACGGCGAGCTTGAGGCCCGGCCACTCGGGCGGCTCATGCACGCCGATGAGGTAGGGCACCAGGCCCAGCGTGGGAAAGGGCTCGCCCTCACCGGGCAGGTCTTCACACCACGCGCCCAGGCCCAGGTGCATGGCCCCGGCGGACACGCCCATCAGCACGGCGCCGGCCTGGTGCCGCTCGCGGAGAATCGCATCCACGCCGTGCGCCTGGAACGCGTTCCAGCCCACGCGCGGGTCGCCGCCCGCCAGCAGGATGACGTCCGCCTCCTTCAGCCACGCCAGGTCCTCGCTGGACGGCGCGGCCGGGATGCTGCGGCTGCGCGTGAGGCCAATGCCTTCCATGGCCGCGACGAAGATGTCGTAGAACTCCGGCACGTCGCCGTTGGACGCGCCCAGGTACGCGGCCCGCACCGGCGGCACGCGCAGCTCCGCGCCGGTGAGCACGCGCACGTAGTCCAGGAAGGGGCGCCCCTCCACGCGCCAGAACAGCGGAGCGCTGTCAGCCAGCAGGAGGAGGGGCGGGAGCGTCATGCCCTCAAGCCTACCGCCACTGGTAGGCGCGCACCCAGTCCACTTCCATCGTCTGCGGCGCGTTGCGCACCAGGTCCACCGTGGACTGCGGCACGCCGTAGTACGGCGTGGAGGCGCCATTCACGCCGAAGGGATAGCCGCCGCCCACCGCGAGGTTGAGGATGATGTACAGGGGCTTGTCGTAGGCCCACGCGCCGTAGCGTTGCACCTCCGTGCGCGTGGTGGTCTTCACCAGCGCCCCGTCGATGTACCACTTGATGTCCGACGACGAGTACTCCGTGCGGTACACGTGCCAGTTGCTCACGCTGGACGACGGATAGAAGCGCCCGTTGATGGGCGTGTTGCCGGAGTAGCCCGGGCCGTGCAGCGCCCCGGACGTCCAGTCGCCGTAACCGACGTTCTCCATGATGTCGAGCTCGCCGCACGCGGGCCAGCCCACGGAGTTGATGTCATTGCCCAGCATCCAGAACGCCGGCCACAGGCCCGCGCCCACCGGCAGCTTGATGCGCGCCTCGACGCGGCCGTGGCTGAACTCGCGCTTGCCCGCGCTCTCCAGGCGGCCGGAGGTGAACGGATAGCCGTTGTTCCACTGCAGGCGCGCGGTGAGCTTCAGCGTGCCGTTGCTCACGGAGATGTTGTCGCCGGAGTTCGTGTACTGCTGCTGCTCGTTGTTCACGTGCACCGTGGTGTTGGGCGTCCAGTTGGCCGTGTTGACGCTGTTGCCGTCGAATTCGTCGCTCCAGATCTGCACCCAGCGGTCCTCGCCGCCCCCCACGACGCCAAAGGAGAACGCCTCCCAGCAGCCGGCCGTGGCGCGGTTCGCGTACAGCGGCGCGCTGGCCCCCTGGTTCGCGTCCGCGGACACGTACTGGCCCGTGCTCTTGGCGCGCAGGCCCACCGAGCCGTCCGCGAAGGGCACCCAGGTGAAGCGCTCCCAGTCACCCACCGCCGTGCGGAAGCCCGTCACCTGTCCACCCGCGTTCGGATCCGCGGACACGTACAGGCCCGTCTCCACCACGCGCAGGGAGATGAAGTCGTTGCCCGCGTCCGCCACCTGGAACTGCTCCCACCCCTGCGCGCTGTCGCGGTTGGCCACGAGCGGCGCCGTCGCCCCCAGGTTCCGGTCCGCGGACACGTACTTCTGCGTCGCACACGCCTTCAGCCACACCGTCTGCCCCAGCGGCGCCGCCGTGGCGGACTGCTCGCGCTCCGCCACCACCGGCGTCGTCAGCGCCGCATCCCGAGCCGGTGCCGTGCCCTCACCACAGGCCGTCAATCCCAGCACCGCCGCCAGCGCCCACAGCGTCTTCCTGGCACTCGTCGCCATCGTCTTCCTCGCAGGTGTGTCCAGCCCCGACAGGGAGCGGGAACCCGGCCCCCTTCAGGCCAGGGATGAAAATGGCTTAACCTTATTTCCATGAAAAAGTCACTTAGTGGGGCGCTGGGTGTGTTGCTCGGGACGGCGCTCGCGGGGCTGCCCGGGGCGGTGTTCGCGGAGGGCCGGCCGTCGCTGGTGAACACGCGCATCGGGACGCCCTTCGGGGCGAACGGGCACTCGTCCACGGTGGACGGGCGCATCTTCGTGGGCAACATCCGCGAGGACCCGGCGACCACCACGACGACGTGGATTGCCCGGGTGTTCCGTCCGGAGGCGGTGACGTACGACCCGGCCGGCAAGCCGTCGTTTTCACAGGCCTTCTCCGCCGGGAAGACGGTGGCCGTGCGCAACGGAGAGAACGCGCTGGCGTTCTGCTTCACCCACCCCGCCC
>NZ_RAWL01000572.1:0-4579 GCF_003668885.1 Corallococcus sp. AB049A
GCAGCGTCAGATGTGGATAAGAGACAGTCCTTCTCCACGTCCTTGCGACGTGACTCCAGCGTGACGGAGTCGGACGCGGGCGGAGGCAGGGGCGCGGCGGCCGCGGGCGGCGGGGGCGTGAGTCCCGGCTGGCGGGCGAGCTCGCGCGCCACGTCCGCGCCGCCGAGCACGGGCCCGTCGGAGAGCACCACCAGGCGCTCCAGGAAGTTCTGCAGCTGGCGCACGTTGCCGGGCCACGGCTGGGCCTGGAGCGCGCGCAGGCCGTCCTCGCTCAGGGTGAAGGGAGGGCGGCCGTTGCTCTTCGCGTGCACGTCCAGGAAGTGGCGGGCGAGGGGGCCGATGTCCTCCGGCCGCTCGCGCAGCGTGGGCAGCCAGAGGGGCACCACGTTGAGCCGGTAGAAGAGGTCCTCGCGGAAGGTGCCCCGGCGCACGCCGTCCTCCAGCGGCTGGTGCGTGGCCGCGACGAAGCGCACGTCGACCTTCACGGTCTGCGTGCCGCCCAGCCGTTCGAACTCGCGCTCCTGGAGCACGCGCAGGAGCTTCACCTGCACGGCGGGGGACACGTCGCCAATCTCGTCGAGGAACAGCGTGCCGCCGTGCGCCAGCTCCACGCGGCCGGGCTTGCGCGTGGCCGCGCCGGTGAAGGCGCCCTTCTCGTAGCCGAACAGCTCGCTCTCCAGGAGCGTGTCAGGGAGCGCCGCGCAGTGCAGCTTCACGAACGGGCCCGCGCGCCGGGGGCTGTTCTCGTGCAGGGCGCGCGCGGCCAGCTCCTTGCCGGTGCCGGACTCGCCCCGGAGCAGCACGGTGGCGGTGCCCTGGGCGGCCTTCACCAGCAGGGTCTTCACCTCCGCCATCGCGCGGCTTGCGCCCATGAGCAGGCTGTCCAGCCCGTCCGGTGCCTTGCCGGTGCCGCGCGTGGGCTCCGGATCCTGGCTCGCGTGGAGCAGGGCCTTCTTCAGGGAGAAGAGGAGTTCCTCGCGGTCGAAGGGCTTGAGCACGAAGTCCGCCGCGCCCGCCTTCATGGCCTCCACCGCGAGCGGCACCGTGCCATGCGCGGTCATCAGCAGCACGGGCACGTCCGGCCAGCCGCGTCCCACCTCTGTCAGCAGCTCCATGCCGCTCATGCCCGGCATGCGCACGTCGCTCAGCACCACGTCGATGGGGCGGCGCGCCAGTTGCGCCAGGGCGTCCTTCGCGTTGGAGGCCGGATGCGGGGTGAGACCCGCCTGGGTGAGCAGCGCGCTCAAGACTTTGAGGAGCGCGGGATCATCGTCGACCACCAGGACGTGGCCCTTCAGTGCTTCGCTCACGCGGCTTCTCCCTCGGATGCCGGGGCCTGGGTGATGGGGACGGCCGGCAGGCGCAGGCGGAGGATGGTGCCACGGCCCTCGCCGCTCGTCAGGGACGCCGTGCCGCCGTGGGCTTCCGCCACGCGCAGCACGAAGGCCAGCCCCAGGCCGCTGCCCGTCGCCTTGGTGGTGAAGAAGTCGTCGAAGGCCCGCTCCCGCGTGCGCGCGTCCATGCCGCTGCCGGTGTCCTGCACCTCCACCACCACGGCGTCGCCGTCGCGCTGCGTGCGCACGGTGAGGGTGCCGCCCTCGGGCATGGCCTCGAAGGCGTTGCGGACCAGGTTCTCCAGCGCGTTGGCGAGCAGGTCTTCGTCGCCGGCGCAGTCGGGCAGGCCGGGCGCGAGTTCCTTCTTGAGTTCGACCGCGCCGGGGGTCGCGAAGGCCTGGAGGGACAGGACGCCTTCGACCAGTCGGTTGAGGTCCAGCGGCCGGCGCAGCGGTTCGACGCGCGCGAGGCGCTGGTACGTGCCGGCCACCCGGTCCAGGCGCTCCACCTGCTCCAGGAGCAGGTCCAGGAAGTCCCCGTGCGCGTCCCAGGAGTGGCCGCGTGCGTGCTCTTCCTTGAGGTACTGCGCGGCGCCCTTGAGCGCGGCGATGGGGTTCTTCAGGTCGTGCGCCATCTGCGCGGAGAAGCGGCCCAGTGTGGCCAGTTGTTCCAGGCGCTCGCGCTGGGTGACGAAGGCGGTGACGCCCCGCCGGGCCGCGGCGAGCAGCGCGAAGGTGATGGCGGTGGTGCCCACGACGAGCGCCCCGGACTCAGCGGCGAAGGCGCGGAAGAGGGTGAGGTAGGCGAGCACGCCCACCAGCGCGAGGACGACGGCGTGCATCGCCGCGTTCGTGGCGCGAGCGTCCTTGCCGAAGAGCTGGAAGCGCAGCGACGCGGTGGCCATCACCGGCAGGCCGAGCAGGGTGCCCACGTTGCCCAGCTTCGGCACGGGCAGGGCCATGTCCGCCGCCAGGTCCGTGAGCAGCAGCGCGACGAGCAGGGTGATGCCCAGCAGCATGAGGCCGGCGCGCGCGCGTTCGTCCTGGGAGCCCGCGCGGCGCAGGTGGCGCGTGAGCAGCACGAAGCCCGTGGTGAGGATGGGGATGACGCCCACGGCGACCGCGAGCCCGAAGCGGAAGGTGTTGATGCGCTCCTCGAGCGCGGGCACGCCCATGGCGATGAGCATGGTCAGCGCGAGCGCGCCCATCACCGCGTAGGTGCCGTAGAGCACCCGGGCGGAGCGGCGGCGCCGGCCCACGAACGCGAGGATGAAGTGCACCGCGCAAGGCAGCGTCATCAGCGCCGCGGCGAAGCCCATCAAGCGCCAGCCGGTGTCTCCGCTGCGCGCCAGTCCGAACGCGGAGAAGTTCCAGGAGGACAGCGCGATGGACAGGAGCGACAGCGGCAGCGCGAGGGGGCTTCTGCCCACGCGGGCCAGCGCGATGCCCGCGAGGGCCAGCTGTCCCGCGCACGCCAGCAGGCTGAACCACATGGCGCCCGTCATCGCGCGCCTCCGGGGCTCAGAGCATGCCCAGCCGGCGGGCGTTGGCGGGGTCCACCGCCGCTGACTCCCAGCGCCGCACCGCGGCCTCGCGCTCCGCGTCGGGCGCGTCCGCGTAGTAGCCCAGCGTGTCGTGCAGGGCGCGGCTCAGCTCCTCGATGGCGGCGAGACGCACGTCCAGCTCGCGGTGGCGGAGCGCGGCCACCAGCCAGTCCGCCCGGCGGCGGCTGCGGTTCTCCGCCCACCACGCCGACCACTGGCGCGGCTGGAGGCCCAGCGTGGCGCGCGTGACTTCGCGCAGCGCCTCCGCCGCGGCTTGCGCGCACATCGCGTCGTCGCTGCCGGTGAGGTTGATGAGCCCTTCGATGGCGTCGCGATCGTGCAGCGTGCCCAGCGCCCGGGCCGCCAGTGAGCGGCGCAGCGCGTCCCGGCTGGCCAGCTCCTGGCGCAGGTCGCGCAAGGACGCGTCCAGGCGCGGCAGGTGCTTGAGCGCGGCGGCGGCGACTCGCGCGGCGCTGGAGATGTCCGGCTCCATGTCGAACAGACCGCGCAGCACTCCGTCCACCAGCTCCGCGTAGGGCAGGTTGCCCGCCGTGAGCAGCGCCAGGTAGCGCGTGTCCGCGTCGTTCGAATCCAGCAGCGGCGCCAGCGCCAAGGCCGCGGGACGGCCCAGCCGCGACAGGGCGGCGGGGATGGGACCCAGCTCGTCCGCTTCCGGCAGCTCCACCACCGGCAGGCGGCTCCAGGCCGTGGGGCCCGGGAAGTGCTGCGCGAGCACCCGGGCGCTGGCCTCCGGCGAACGCGCCAGCTCCGCGATGGCGCTGGAGCGCTGCGATGCGTCCGGGCCCGTGAGCCGGCGCAAGAGCGGCGTGAAGTCCGGGGGAGGCCGCTCTTCTGGCGACAGCACTCGTGGGGGCAGGGCGGCGGCGCGGCCCAGGTTGGCCACCCCGCCCCGGCCGAAGACCGGGTTCCACCCGAGCCCCGCGACCACGGCGGGCGCGGGCGCGGGCTGCACCGGAGCCGGGAAGCCGGGCACGTCCACGTCGATGCTGATGTCCTCTTCCGGCGCGCGCAGCTCCGACACGCGCTGCTTGCGGAAGAGGATGAGCTCCTGGAAGGCGGCCGGCAGGTCCTGGCAGAACAGGATGTAGTCGCTCAGGCGGCGCTGGCTCATCGGCTTCTGGCCGCAGTCGCCGTAGAGGATGGCCACGAGGCGGCCCTTCACCTCCACCGGGTACAGGAAGACGGTGCGCGGCGCCTGGCGTCCGAAGAGCTCCAGGTAGTGCCGCGTGAGCGCGTCCGGTGGCAGCGGGCCCGCGTAGCTGCCGCGCGTGACGGCGACGGTGCGGAAGACGCTGCTCGCGTCCAGCGGGATGGAGACCTGGGACAGGGCGGTCGCGTCCCAGCCCTCGCCGCGCGAATCCCAGCCGCCCGCGGCGCCGCGCACGACGGCGAAGGCGGCCACGTAGTCGAACGTGCGGCGGCCAAAGCGCAGCGCCACGTCCAGCAGCTTGTCCAGGTCGCGCGTCGCCTCGCGCAGCGCGGAGCGGGCCTGGGGCAGCGTCCACTCCGGCACGGTGGCGTCCGGCGCACTGGCGGTACCCGGGACCGGCGCGGGCTCCGGCGCGCGAGGACGGTTCGCGCCCTGCGTGGCCGCGGGGTTGCTGAAGATGATGAACGACGGCTCACCCCGGGGCGCCGGGGGAACAGGCGGAGGGGTCGGCGTGCCGGGCTGGGCCGCGC
>NZ_RAWL01000573.1:0-4572 GCF_003668885.1 Corallococcus sp. AB049A
CACCTTGCTCGCCTGCCGGAAGGCGCCACGTTCCTCAACGGCTACGGCCCCACGGAGAACACGACGTTCTCCGCGACGTACACCCTGCGCCGCGACACGGTGGTGGAAGGCGCCATTCCCATCGGCCGGCCGCTCACCAACTCCACGGTCTACGTGCTCGACGCGCACCTGCACCCGGTGCCCGTGGGCGTCGCGGGTGAGGTGTACGTCGGAGGCCCCGGCCTTGCCTGGGGCTACCTCAACCGCCCCGACCTGACCGCAGAGCGCTTCGTCCCGCATCCCTTCGCGGCCACTCCGGGCGAACGGCTCTACCGCACGGGCGACAAGGCACGCTGGCGGGAGGACAGCACGCTCGACTTCCTGGGACGCGTCGACTTCCAGGTGAAGGTGCGCGGCTTCCGCATCGAGTTGGGGGAAATCGAGGCCACGCTGCGCGCTGTCTCCGGTGTCAACGAAGCCGTCGTGGTGGCCCGGGGCGCGGACTCGGACAAGCGCCTCATTGGTTACGTCACGGCTCGCGCAGGCCACGCCCTGGATGTGGAGGCGCTGCGGGCCCACCTGCGGCAGCGGCTGCCGGAGTACATGGTGCCCGCCTCGCTCATGGTGCTGGACGCGCTGCCGCTCAACGCCAACGGCAAGGTGGACCGCAAGGCCCTGCCCGAACCCGATGCTCACGCCATCGAAGCCCGGGACTTCGTCGCGCCACGCGACGCGCTCGAAATGCAGCTCGCGCGCATCTGGGAGGACGTCCTCGGCATCCGCTCCGTCGGCGTCCGCTCCAGCTTCTTCGAGTTGGGCGGCCACTCCCTGCTCGCCGTACGCATGGTCGCCGTCGTGCGCGAGCGGCTGGGCCAGACGATTCCCCTCTCCGTCCTCTTCCAGCAGCCCACCGTCGAGCAGCTCGCCCAGGTGCTTCGCGATGACTCGCAGGCCTGGACGCCGCTCGTCCCGCTGGAGCGCGGCGAGCCCAACCAGCGGCCCCTCTTCCTCGTCCACCCGGGTGGCGGCAACGTCCTTGCCTACTCGGAGCTGGCGCGCAGGCTGGGGCCGTCACTGCCTGTCTATGGCCTCCAGTCTCGCGGCCTCGACGGAGGCCCCGTCGCGGAGTCCATCGAGGAGATGGCGGACCTCTACATCGACGCCATTCGCACGGTGCAGCCGCACGGCCCCTACCAGCTCGGTGGCTGGTCCCTGGGCGGGCTCGTCGCCTACGAGATGGCTCGCCGCCTGCGCGATGCGGGTGAAGCCGTGGACCTGCTCGCCCTCATCGACGCTTATGTGCCCGGACTGACGAAGCCCTCCCAGGACGCCACGCACCTGGCTCCCGAAGCACGCGCACGGCTCGCCTTCGCCCATGCCACCGCCACGGCGTTTGGACAGACCCTCTCCGTTCCTGACGAAGTGCTGGCACAGGGTGACGACGGCGCGATGCTGGCGCAGCTGCTCCAGGAAGGTCTCCGGGCGCGCATCCTGGATGCGCACTCTGGCCCGGCCCAGCTGCGTGCCCTCTTCAACGTCTTCCGGGCCAACCTCTTCGCCCAGGAGAAGTTCGTGCCCCAGCCGTACGACGGCACCGCGCTGCTCCTGAGCGCGAGCGGAGTCGCCGCCGGGATTCCGAAGCACCGTGGCTGGGTGTCCCTGGTGCTCGGCGGCCTGGAGGTGCACGAGGTTCCCGGTGGCCACCACGCCCTGATGCAGGACCCGCACCTCGGGGCTGTCGTTGAGCGCCTGCGGGAGGCGCTTGCGCGGGTGTCCGGCATCGCGCCCCAGCAGGCATCGGGGAGCTGATCCAGGGCGGATGTGAAATCAGGCGCCCACCGTCGTGGATCATCGCGACGGTGGGCCTGTGTCACACGGCCTGTATCAGGGAAGAGACGCACGGAGCAGGCCTCACTCCAGAGGACATCCGAGGTCCTTCCCGCCTCAAGTTCTGGGAACCAGAGAAATTATGCAAATACCTGAATTCACTCGGGCAAGGATGGGTCCGTCCTCATGACAGGATGATCATTGGCGGAATAATCTCCCTTAAATGAATTTGACCCACCCTCGCGCTTCTCCCGGGAGAGCAGCGCAGGGCGTCAGTTCGGCACCACCCGCAGACCTGGATTCACGCGAGCGCCGCTACCCCGGTGGTGCTCGTGCGCAGTGGCGTCCCCGAGCGCGGAGTACATGAGATGAGCCACGAGCTGTCGAAGCGGATCGCCAACCTGTCGCCAGAGAAGCGCGCCGAATTGCTCAGGAAGGTGGCCGCGCAGAAGGCCGTCGCCGGCAACTCCGTCCAAGGGCTCATTCCGGTTCAGGACCGCTCCCGGCCCCTGCCCCTCTCCTTCGCCCAGCAGCGCCTCTGGTTCATTGATCAGCTGCAGCCTGGGACCTCCCTCTTCAACGTGCCCATGGCGGTGCGTCTGGAGGGTGCGCTCGACGTGGCCGTGCTGGAGCGCGCGCTGCGCGAAGTGGTGCGCCGTCATGAAGTGCTGCGCACCACGTTCCGCGAGGACGCTTCTGGCCCCGTGCAGGTGGTGTCGCCCGAGCCGATGCTCACGCTGGAGCGCAAGGACCTCACGGGCTCGCCGCCGGAGGAAGCGTGGCGTCTGGCGCGCGAAGCCGCTGCGCAGCCCTTCGACCTCTCCAAGGGCCCGCTGCTGCGAGCACTGCTGCTGACGGCCGCGCCGGCGGAGCACCTGCTCGTCGTGGTGGTGCACCACATCGTCTCGGACGGCTGGTCCATGACGCTGCTGGTGCGCGAGGTAGCGCTGCTCTACGGAGCGCTCGCGAGAGGCCAGGCGGCGCCCCTGCCCCCGCTGGGCGTGCAGTACGCGGACTTCGGCGTCTGGCAGCGCGAGTGGATGCAGGGTCCCCGGCTGGAGAAGCAGCTCGATTACTGGAAGCGGCAGTTGGAGGGCGTGCCTTCCGCGCTGGAGTTGCCCACCGACTTCCCCCGTCCCGCCACGCGAGACGGCCGGGGTGCCCGGCATGACGTGCTGCTGCCCCGCGAGTTGACGGACGCGCTCAAGGCCCTGGCGCAGCAGGAGGGCGCCTCCCTCTACATGGCCTTGCTGACGGGCTGGCAGATGCTGATGGCCCGCTACTCCGGCCAGGAGGACGTCACCGTCGGCTCTCCCATGGCGGGCCGCACGCGCGGCGAGGTGGAAGGCCTCATCGGCCTCTTCGTCAACGCCCAGGTGCTTCGCACGCGTGTCCCAGGCACCGCGTCCTTCCGCACGCTGCTGCGTCAGGTGCGAGAGACGGTGCTGGGAGCCCAGGAGCACCAGGAGTTGCCCATTGAGAGGCTCGTGGAGGAGTTGAAGCCCGAGCGCATTCCAGGCCGCACTCCCTTCTTCCAGGTGATGCTCACCTACCAGGCCTCCTTCCGCGGCGCCGCCATGGTGGAGGGCGTCAAGCTGGAGGCCCTGGAACTCGACACCTTCTCCGCCAAGTTCGACCTCACCCTCCAGGTGCTGGAGACGGACGCGGGCCTCAAGGGCTACCTCGAGTACACGACCGATATCTTCACCGCTTCCACCGCCGCTCGCATGGCCGAGCACCTGCGGGTGCTCCTGGAAGGCGCTGTCGCGAAACCCGACGAGCATGTGTCGTCACTCCAGTTGCTCACGGGAGAGGAGCGCCAGCAGGTGCTGGTGGACTGGAACGCCACCCGCGCTCCGTTCCCCGAAGCCTGCATGCATTCGCTCTTCGAGGCGCAGGTGCGACGCGCTCCGGAGACCGTTGCCGCTGTCTTCGAAGGGACGCAGCTGACGTATGCACAGCTGAATGCACGCGCCAATCAGCTCGCCCATGCCCTGCGCCACCGTGGCGTGGGCCCGGAGGTCCGCGTCGCGCTCGGTGTCGAGCGCTCCCTGGATATCGTCATCGGCCTGCTTGGCATCCTGAAGGCCGGTGGCGCCTGGGTGCCGGTGGATCCCCTCCTGCCTCGTGAGCGCCTGGCCTTCATGCTGGAGGACAGCGCGGCCCAGGTGCTCGTCACCCAGCAGCCGCTGGTGGACCGCTTCCCGGAGGCGCTGCATGCACGAGCGCTCTGCCTGGATACGGAGCGCGCTGCGCTCGCCATGGAGCCGACGGTTGCGCCAGTGACGGGCGTGACGCCCGCGAACATGGCGTACCTGCTGTACACGTCGGGCAGCACGGGCACTCCGAAGGGCACGGCGGTGGAACACCGCAGCGTCGCCAACCTCGTCACCCACGAAGCGGTGGCGTACGGCATCGGCCCTGGCAGCCGCGTACTCCAGTTCGCCAGCCTCAGCTTCGACCTGTCGGTGGAGGAGATTTTCACCACGCTCTGCAACGGCGCCACGCTGGTGCTCGCGCCGTTGGAGAAGTTGATGCCGGGCGCGCCGCTGCCCGTCCTGCTGCGTGAGCAGCACCTCTCCGTCGTCAGCCTCACCCCCGCAGCGCTTGCAGCGACCTCCGCCGAGCGACTGCCTGAAGTGCGCACCGTCATCTCCGGCGGTGAAGCCCTGCCCGCGGATGTTGTCGCGCGTTGGGCGCCGGGGCGGCGCCTGCTCAACACCTACGGTCCCACCGAAGCCACCGTCATCGCCACGTTCGGTGAGG
>NZ_RAWL01000574.1:0-4551 GCF_003668885.1 Corallococcus sp. AB049A
GTTTCATCGGGAGGGGCTCCTGGGGGGCGTGTCCTCACGATGGGAGCCGCCCGGGCCCTCCACATCCCGTCCTCGCGGGGCAGGCGGAGCGTCGGGCGGTGGTCAGCCGCCGCGCCAGGTGTCCGGCTGACAGGACCACGGGAGCTCCTCGCCGCGCCGGTCGCAGTGGAAACCCTCGGCGCAGGGGTTGGGGCCGTTGGGGTCACAGGCCTGGAGGCAGTGGTAGTGGTCGCAGACCTGGCCCTCTTCGCAGGCCGGATTCGTGGGGGAGCAGCGATGGAGGCATTCCGCCCAGACCTTGCCCGGGAACTCCGGGTTCGAGCTCATGCGGCATTCGCGTCCAGCAGAGCACGGTGTGTCCAGGCAGTTCGGACCGTAGATGGACGCGCAGATGGAGGTGCCCTCCTCGAACGGAATGCAGCGCTCCCCCTGGGCACAGCCGCGCTTCTCACAGGTGGGAAGACACGCGGGGGCCGGCTTCACATCCGCGCAGAAGAAGCCCTCCGGGCATGAGCCGGGTTGGCCCGGAGCACAGGACCGAGCGCAGTAGCCCTCCTTGCCCCGGCATTCGAGCCCTTCCGTGCATGCATCGGTCACGTCGAAGGGGGTTCTCAGGCAGTTCTGGCCTTCCTGTCGGATGCCGATGAGGAGGCAGAGTCTGATCAGGCCGCCGCCGGTCCTGGGGGCGATCACGGTCCTGCAGCGTTGGTCCTCCGGACACTGGCTGTCGGTCTCGCATTCGCTGTCCGAGCAGTAGCTCCGGAAGCGACCATCGTGGAAGCAGACGAGAGGCGCCTCACACTCCGTCTGCTCCGAGCAGGTTTGATGGTAGGTCGCCCGCCGCATCCGCGCGTCGTAGCTCAGCAGGGGGACCAGACCTTCGGGCTCCGGCATGGGGGCCGCGCTGGCCTCCCGGGTCTGCCGGAGGACGAAGAGGGCAGGGGCCAGAATCACGACGCAGGCCACCAGGCTCAGGGGAACGTGCCAGGGCCGCGTCATGGACCACCACACAGCTCAAAGCACTCCTCGCTCGGCTCGTCCGGGGAGGTGCAGAAACGGTTGTAGTCCCTCTTGCTGCAACGAGACTTCGGTAGTTGCTCCAACGCGTCCTTGTGCGCCGCCCGGTCCAGCTTGCCGCCCGGGCGGTGCACCTCCGGGCATGCCGCCAGACCGCCCAGGACGCACAGCCACAGCCCCACCGCGTGTGCTCGGCCCATGACGGTCCAGGCTAGCCGTGGCCTGGAACCGTCAGGCATTGCCCCTGCGGGCAATGATGTGTCACGCGGACTGGAAGCGGGCCTCCGCCGGACGCGCTCCACCCGAGCG
The DNA here is from genome assembly GCF_003668885.1 of Corallococcus sp. AB049A. NCBI lineage: Bacteria > Pseudomonadati > Myxococcota > Myxococcia > Myxococcales > Myxococcaceae > Corallococcus > Corallococcus sp. AB049A. The sequence goes on from NZ_RAWL01000574.1 coordinate 1,327, forward strand.
CTTCACGCCGTGGTCCCCGTTCGCGGACAGGTGCTCCAGCAGCTTGAACACCGTCTCCGCTTCGTCCGCCGCGCCGATGTCCTGCGCCAGCTGATCCGCCGACCGCGCCTCCGCCTTCGCGGACTTCAGCTTCGCGAGCAGCTTGCCCTGCAGCTCCAGCACGCGCCCCGCGGCCTTCTTGCCCGCCTCCACGCCCGGCTGGTGATAGGCATTGATGTTCACCAGGCTCGCGTAGAAGCCCACCGCGCGCTCATACAACGCAATCAGCGCCCCCACCGTGCGCGCGCTCACGTCCGGCACGGTGAGCGTCATCGACTCGCGGCCCTTCTCGAACAGCGCCCGGCGCGTGCCCAGGAGGAACCCCAGGAGGTAGTCGCCGCTGGTGTTCTCACCCTCCACCGCCAGGGACCTACCGTCGCGGTCCTTCAGCACCTCCACGAAGGTGGCGAAGAAGTTGTTCACGCCCTCGCGCAGCTGCTGCACGTAGGCGTGCTGATCCGTGGAGCCCTTGTTGCCGTAGACGGCGATGCCCTGGTTCACGACCTTGCCGTCCAGCGACAGCTCCTTGCCCAGCGACTCCATCACCAGCTGCTGGAGGTACTTGGACATCAGCATCAGCCGGTCCTTGTACGGCAGGATGACCATGTCCTTCTGGCCCTTGCCGCCGCCCGCGTGGAACCACATCAGCGCGAGCAGCGCCGCCGGGTTCGCCGCCGCGTCATGCACGCGCGTCGCCGCGTCCATGGCCTTCGCGCCCGCGAGGAAGCCGTCCACGTCCAGCCCCTGCAACCACGCCGGCAACAGTCCCACCGCCGACATCACCGACGTGCGCCCGCCAACCCAGTCCCACATGGGGAACGTTCGCAGCCACTTGTGGCCCTTGGCGTAGTTATCCAATTCGCTGCCGTCGCCCGTCACCGCGACCGCGTGCGCGCCGAAGTCCAGACCGCGCTGCGTGTAGGCGGCCTCCGCCTCCAGCATGCCGTTGCGCGTCTCCTTGGTGCCGCCGGACTTGCTGATGACCACGGTGAGCGTCTCCGCCAGCCGCTCGCCCAGGCCGTTGAGCACCCGGTCCATCCCGTCCGGATCCGTGTTGTCCAGGAAGTGCACCTGCATGGCGTCCCGGCCGCTGCCCAGCGCGTCCGCCACCAGCTGCGGACCCAGCGCCGAACCGCCGATGCCGACAATCAGCACCTGCGTGAACTTCGCCGCCTTCGCGGGCTTCACCTTGCCCGCGTGCACGTCCTTCGCGAACGCGGCCACCTGGGCCTGCATGTCCGTGATGGCCGTCTTCAGCTCCGCCTCCGGCGCCAGCTCCGGGGCGCGCAGCCAGTAGTGGCCCACGCGGCGCTTCTCATCCGGATTGGCGATGGCGCCCTTCTCCAGCGCGCCCATGGCCTGGAACGCCGCGTCCATGCGCGGGCGCATCCCGTCCAGGAAGTCCGCGCCGAAGTTCATGCGGGAGATGTCCAGCGTGAGCCCCACGGAGGGGACGACGCACAGGTGCCGCTGGTACCGCTCCCACAACTCGCGCTCCGTCATGACCCGACTCCCTTGCAAGGGGCGCCGACCTCATGCGCGGCGCCCGCCAGAACCGTCGCGGCGCACCGTAGCAAGGCCCGCACGGCGCGGAGGCAACGATGTCGCGCCCCGCGTTGCCTGGACGTCGCTTCCACGCCGGGGCTGTCCTCCACCCGGAAAAGGGCACCGCCGGCGTTGGAGCTTCAGGGCGCCGAGGGCGCGGCCTCCACCGGGGGCGCCGGAGGCGGTGCCTCCTTGGGCTTCCACGCCGGGTTGCGGAAGATGTAGCCCAGCCGCTGGCTCAGCGGTCCCGGGCGGGCCGCGTCCTTCGCGATGGCGGCGAACTCATGGAACGCGATGCGCACCGGGTTGTGCGTGGTGAGGTTCTTCGTCAGGCCGTAGATGGGACGCTCGGTCTCCGGGACGAACGTGCCGAAGAGGCGGTCCCAGATGATGAGGATGCCCGCGTAGTTCACGTCGATGTAGGCCGCGTTGGACGCGTGGTGCGCGCGGTGGTGCGACGGCGTGTTGAACAGCCACTCAATGGGACGCGGCAGCCGGTCAATGGCCTCCGTGTGGATCCAGTACTGGTACAGCAGGCTCACCGCCTGCTGCGTGACGATCATCTCCGGGGAGAAGCCCAAGAGGGCCAGCGGCGCCCAGAACACCCAGCCCGTCATGGGCGTCCACGTCTGACGCAGCGCCGTGGACAGGTTGTAGTGCTGGCTGGAGTGGTGCACCACGTGCGACGCCCAGAACAAGCGGCTCTCGTGGTGGACGCGGTGGAAGGCGTAGTAGCAGAGGTCTTCCAGGAAGAAGAGCAGCACCCACGCCAGCAGGCCGTGGCCCATGCGCAGCGGCGTCAGGTGGTAGAGCGCCGCGTAGCCCGCGAACGCCACGCCCTTCCAGAACACGCTCACCGCCACGTTGCCCAGGCCCATGGACAGGCTGGCCAGCGTGTCCTTCCAGGTGTGGCCCTTGATGGATTCGCCCCGCTCCTGCCGCAGCTTCTTCACCCAGAAGACCTCGGCGATGACGGTGATGACGAACACCGGGATGGCCGGGGTGATGAGGTCGGGGATGTGTGACATGTCCATGGCTGCGGACCTCCTTGCGAATCAATCCCTGGGTGCGAACGCGACGCGCATGAAGCGCGCCAGCGTGTCCAGCATGCGGCGGTGCGCCGGGTCTTCCGGGCGGGCCGCGCCGCCCACCGCCGCGCCCTGCACCGCGTCCAGCGCCAGCTCCACCACGTCGTCGAAGTCCGGGTGCGTGGCGGCCACGTCCGGGAACAGCTCGCGCGCCACGCGGTGCAGGTTCTGGCGGTGCGGCCCGTCCACCGCCGCCAGCGCCTTCTGCAGCTCCGGGCTGGTGCGCGCCGCGACGTACAGCTCGATGGCGGCCTGCAGCTCCGGCCGCTGGTAGGCGGCCCACAGCATGTCCACCGCCGCGCCCACCCGGTCCCTGCCGGACGGGCGCGCGCCCACGCCCGCGAGGAAGTCCTGGATGAGGCGCGGGAAGAGGTGCTCCACCGCCACCGCGAGCAGCTCCTCCTTCGTCTCGAAGTGCGTGAAGAGCGCCCCCTGCGACACCCCCGCCCGCTTCGCCACCTCCACCGTCGTCAGCCGCGCGTAGCCCTGCTCCACCAGCGTCTCGATGGTGGCGTCCAGCAGCTTGCGGCGCGTCGACTCGCGGCGCTCCGCC
>NZ_RAWL01000575.1:0-4529 GCF_003668885.1 Corallococcus sp. AB049A
GGTGGAGGGAGCGGCCATCGCGGTTCCGGTCGCGGCGCTGTCGCCCGCGCCCCTGGTGGAGGCCGCGACGGGCGGTGAGGCCGCGCGGCCCGTGGAGGCCACCGTGGCCCAGCAGCGCTCGGACCCGGAGGAGATCCACGTCCCGGCGGTGCTGATGGCCCTGCCGCACGTGAGCACCGCGGGCACGGCCACGGACCGGCTGGTGACCACGTTCGCGCTGGGGGCCATCGCGACGCACGCGAAGCGCGTGGACGGCGCGGCCCTGTCGCTGGGCGCGAACTGGGTGGGGGAGAGCCTGTCCGGCGCGCAGCTCACGCTCGGGGCCAACGTGGTGCGCGGCACCGCGTCCGGTGCGCAGTTCGCCGTGGGCGGCAACATCGTCACGGGCGAGCTGGAAGGCCTCCAGGCCGCGGTGGGCCTCAACGTGGCGAAGGGCTCGGCGGTGGCCGGCCAGCTCGCGGTGGGCGGCAACGTGGCGGGGGGCGAACTGTCCGGCGGACAGTTCGCCGTGGGCGCGAACATCGCGGGCTCCGGCGGCGTGGGCGGCCAGTTCTCCGTGGGCGCGAACCTCGCGGCCGCGCGATTCAAGGGCGCGCAGTTCGCGGCGGGCGCGAACATCGCCTCGACGATGTCGGGCCTCCAGGCCTCATCCGGGTTCAACTACGCGGGCCAGATGCAGGGCGCGCAGCTGTCGCTGCTCAACGTGGGCGGGGACGTGTCCGGCGCGCAGGTGGGGCTCATCAACGTCGCGGGCAAGGTGGACGGACTCCAGCTGGGGTTGATCAACGTGGCGCGCGAGTCCCAGGGCGAGGCGCTGGGCCTGCTCAGCTTCATTGGCAACGGCCAGGCGAACCTGCAGCTGTGGGCCAGTGACATCGCGTACACCAACGTCGCGGCGAAGTTCGGTGGACGGCACTTCCACACGCTGCTGACGCTGGGCTTCAACCCGGGCACGGACACGCACCGCCGCCGCTACGTGGGAGGCCTGGGCTTTGGCGCTCACATCCCCGCGGGGCCATTGTTCTTCGACCTGGATGTCATTGGCAGCGGCGTCCACACGGACAACCTCTTTCGCGATGGCGACGGCCTGAACGTGCTGGGACAGTTGCGGCTGGTGGCGGGCTGGCAGGTGGCGAAGCGGTTCGCGCTCATCGGCGGCGTCACCGGCAACACGCTCGTGACCTGGGACAACGGGGACCGCTGGGAAGAGCTGGGCATCGGGCCGGAGTGGCGCAGCGTCTCCGACAGCGGACGCACCACGGTGCGCGTGTGGCCGGGCGTCCTGCTGGGCGTGCAGATCTGACACGGCATTCGATTCGAAGTTCGGGAGGGGACCATGTGGAAGCATTTGGGTAGGGCCGCGCTGGCGGCGGGACTGCTGTCCGGCTGCTACTTCACGGATGAGACGCACGGCGACGGCAACAGCGTCACGGAGTCGCGCGCGGTGACGGACTTCACCACCGTGGAGAACCGCGGCTCGCTGGAGGTGGTGGTGCGCGAGGGCGAGGCGCCGGAGGTGAAGGTCACGCTGGATGCGAACCTCCAGTCCCGCGTGCGCACCTTCGTGTCGCCCGGCAGCACGCTGGTCATCGAGACGGACGGCGCGTTCGCGCCCCAGGGCCCGGCGCGCGTGGAGATCCGCGTGCCGCGCATGGTGGGCGCGACGCAGGACGGCTCCGGCTCGCTGCGCGTGGAGGGCTTCGAGGGGGTGAAGGAGGACGTGAGGCTCGTGGCGAAGGGCTCCGGCTCGCTGAGCTTCTGCGGCGGCGTGCGCACCCTGGACGCGAAGCTCAGCGGCTCCGGGAACATGGAGCTGTGCGCGGCCGGCGAGGGCCTGGCCGAGTGGGTGGACCTGTCGCTGTCCGGCTCCGGCGACCTGAAGTTCGCGGGGTCCGCGAAGCAGGTGCGCGCCCGGATGGACGGCTCCGGCTTCATGACGCTCACGGGCGTCACCAACCGGCTCGACGCCTGGCTGGACGGCAGCGGTGGACTGGGGGCGCCGGGACTCAAGGCCGTGGACGTGAACATCACGTCGAGCAGCGCGGGGCCTGCCGCCGCGTACGTGGACGGAGGCGGGGCGGCCGTCGTCATCAACTCGTCCGGGAACGTGGACCTGTACGGTCACGCGCAGTCCACGCAGCTGCGGGTCAACGGCAGCGGCCGCGTCATCTGGCACTGACTAGCTTGTCCTCGACACCCGCGGATGACGCGGGTGGGGAGGCAGGCGGGCCATGTCAGGGACCATGCGGGCGATGGTGCTCCACGCACCCGGACAGCGCCTGCGGCTGGAGGCGCGGCCCATCCCGGAGCCCGGACCGGAGCAGGTGCTGCTGAAGGTGCACGCCTGCGCGGTCTGCCGCACGGACCTGCACGTGGTGGACGGAGAGCTGACGCGCCCGAAGCTGCCGCTGGTGCCGGGCCACGAAATCGTGGCCACGGTGGTGGCGGCGGGCGCGCGCGTGGAGGGCCTGGCCCCCGGGCTGCGGGTGGGCGTGCCGTGGCTGGGGTGGAGCTGCGGGCAGTGCCGCTTCTGCCGCTCCGGCCGGGAGAACCTCTGCGACGCGGCGCGCTTCACCGGCTACGACCTTGACGGAGGCTTCGCCGAGTACACCGTCGCGGATGCGCGCTTCTGCTTCCCGCTGCCGCCGTCGTACGCCGACGCGGAGGCCGCGCCGCTGATGTGCGCGGGGCTCATCGGCTTTCGCAGCCTGCGCATGGCGGGGGAGGGCGCCCGGCTGGGGCTGTATGGCTTTGGGGCCGCCGCGCACATCCTCATCCAGGTGGCCCGGCACCAGGGGCGCCGCGTGCATGCCTTCACGCGTGAAGGCGACGCCAAGGGACAGGCCTTCGCGCGCGAGCTGGGCGCGGTGTGGGCGGGAGGCTCGGACACGCCGCCGCCGGAGCCGCTGGACGCGGCCATCCTCTTCGCGCCCGTGGGCGCGCTGGTGCCCGCCGCGCTGAAGGCCGTGGACAAGGGCGGGGTGGTGGTGTGCGGCGGCATCCACATGAGTGACATCCCGTCGTTCCCCTATTCGTTGCTGTGGGAGGAGCGCGGGGTGCGCTCGGTGGCGAACCTCACGCGGCAGGACGCGATGGACTTCCTGGCGCTGGCGCCGCGCGTGCCCGTGCGCACGGAGGTGCGGATGTTTCCCCTGTCCCAGGCGAACGAAGCGCTCCAGGCCCTGCGCGAGGGCCGCGTGCGAGGGGCCGCGGTGCTGGACATGGCGGCGGCGGAGTAGGGCCCCACTGGAGCGGGTGCCCGCGCGCCTGTCCGCCTGGATGCTTCGGACCCGGGGGAATGCACAGCTTTCGCGGCACGGAGGCTGTGCACCTCATGAAAGCGCTTCAGGAGACGGGACCGTTCGAAGGGTATGACTCGGAGATCCACCCGCTGGGCTCGTATGGCGTCCTGCTGGGGACCTTCAGCACGACCGTGCTGGGCTTCCTGGGCTGGATGGGCGCGTCGGGGCGGAGCCTCCCGGAGCGCTTCAGCGGCGCCGACCTGGCGCTGTTCGGGGCCGCCACGCACGTCGTCACGCGGGTGGTGGCGGCGGACAAGGTCACGGCGGTGGTGCGTGCGCCGTTCACGCGCTTCAAGAGCAACGCCAGCGCGGGCGAGGTGAGCGAGCAGGCCCGGGGCACGGGGTTCCGCCGCGTGATGGGCGAGCTGCTGGACTGCCCCTTCTGCCTGAGCCCGTGGGTGGCCGCGTCCTTCCTCATCTCCGCCACGGTGCGTCCCCGGCAGACGCGCTTCGTGGCCTCCATCTTCGCCCTGAGCGGCGCGTCCTTCTTCCTGCACCGGGCCTATGAGCTGCTGGGCGAAGGGCTGCACCGCACCCGCGCGCAGGCGCACCTGCTGCACAAGGAGCAGGAGCGGCAATCCGACGACGGCGTGCAGCTGCCGGGTCGCGGGCCGCAGGTCGTGGAGCCCGGCCGCGCTCCCATCCCGTCGCCGAGTTGAGAATCGCTGAACCCATCGCCTCTCCAGCGGAAGCGCGCTACAACGCCGCGCGTCCGCGATGACCGAGCCTGTCCGACAGCGTTGGGGGAGCCTGCTCGTGCTGCCGGGCCTGGTGCTGCTGTGGCTGGGCCTGGTGGTGATTCCGGTGTGGCTCCAGGCCGCGCGCCTGTGCTTCGCGAGCTATGACCTGGGCATCTACACCCAGGCCCTGGCGCGGCTGTCCCTCCAGGACCCGAACCCCTGGCTCAGCATGCGGCAGGTCCACATCTTCGCGGACCACTTCGACCCGGTGCTGTGGCTGGCCCGGCCACTGGTGACGGTGATGCCCGCGAAGTGGGCGGGGCTCGTGGCGGAAGGCGCCTTCGTCCTGCTGTCGCTCGCGCCGCTCGTGTGGCTCCAGGCGAAGGGACAGCTGGACCGGGCCTCCACCGCGCTCCTGGGCGCGTTGCTCCTGTTCAACCCCGGCACGACGGCCGCGCTCACCTTCCCCATCCACCCCACCACGTGGGCCATGCTCCCGTGGACGTGGCTCGCGGTGGTGTACGGCCTCAAGCGCACGGGGTGGATG
>NZ_RAWL01000576.1:0-4501 GCF_003668885.1 Corallococcus sp. AB049A
GCCATCGCCACCCTGTCGCTGGTGCTCTTCCTGAAGAGGCAGGGCGTCCCCGGCCCGCCGCCCAACCCGCCCGCGTGGATGGTGGGCATGCGCACCCTGCGGGAGGTGGGCTACCTCTTCATGGGCTGTGGCTACGCGGCGGCCTTCGCGCTGCTCTTCCAGAAGGAGCGCTGGAAGAAGGTGCTGGGCGTGCTCACGCCCGCGGGCCGCATGGCCCTGACGCTCTACCTCATGCAGTCCGTCATCAGCATCACGCTGTATGACGGCTGGGGCCTGGGGCTCGTGGGCCACACACCCCCGTCGCGCACGGTGCTCATGTGCCTGGGCGTCTTCGCGCTCCAGGTGGCCTTCAGCCACTGGTGGCTGGCGCGCTTCCGCTTCGGTCCGGTGGAGTGGCTGTGGCGCTCGCTCACCTACGGCCGCGCCCAGCCCATGCGCCTGGTCCCCGCTGGAGAGGCGCGCCCGGCGCACTGAGTCATTCCAGGGGGCCCGGATTTGACGCAGCTCCACGCGAAAGCGTGTAGTTCCGGACATGTCCGAATCCCCCCCCGCCGCAGGCCCCATTGACAACTCCGAGCGCGTCCACGTCCTGGACGCGCTGCGCGGCTTCGCGCTGCTGGGTGTCTTCCTCTCCAACAGCCTGAACTGGTTCAACGGCCGGCTGCTCCTGCCGCGCGAGCAGGCCCTGGCGCTGGGCGCGCCGCCGCTGGAGGTGGCGGTCAATTCGCTCTTCGCGCTCCTCGTCGAACAGAAGTTCGTCACCCTCTTCACCCTCCTCTTCGGCCTGGGCTTCGCGCTGCAGATGTCGCGCGCGGAAGGCCGGGGCACCTCCGTCGTGCCGGTGTACCGGCGCCGGCTGCTGGTGCTGATGGGCATTGGCCTGGTGCACATGTTCGCCATCTGGTTTGGCGACATCCTCACCACCTACGCGGTGGTGGGCTTCCTGCTGCTGCTGTTCCGCCAGCGCTCGGAAAAGACGGTGCTCGTCTGCGCGGCGCTGTTCCTGTTCGTGGTGCCCATCGGCTTCTCCGTCGGGCAGCGGGTGCTCCCGGCGCTGACGGGCGGCGCGGCGGAGGTGGAGCGCGCCCAGAAGGCCACGCGCGAGGAGGAGGCGCGGCGCCGCGCGGCGTACCTCGCCGGGCTGTCCAGCGGCTCGGTGGTGACCACCCAGCAGGCCAACGCGCGCTACGGCTGGGACAGCATCCCCAACCCCAACCGCCCGGTGCTGCTGTCCATCATCCTGGGCCGCTTCCTCCTGGGCGTGTGGGCCGGACGCCGGGGGCTCCTGCAGGACGTGGAGCGTCACCGGCCGCTCTTGCGCAAGCTCACCGCCTGGGGGATGGGGGTGGGCGGCGTCATCGGGCTCGTCGTGATGGGCATCAACCTGGCGCTCCTGGGCGCGACGAGCGTGCCGGGCTGGGTGGTGTGGATGCGCGTCGTGAAGGACGTGGGCATCCTCTTCCTGGGCGTGGGCTACGCGGCGGCCTTCGCGCTCCTCTTCCAGAAGGAGCGCTGGAAGAAGGTGCTGGGCGTCTTCACGCCCGCGGGCCGCATGGCCCTGACGCTCTACCTCATGCAGTCCGTCCTGAGCCTGTGCCTGTATGACGGCTGGGGCCTGGGGATGGTGGGCCGCACGCCGCCGTCGCTCACGGCGCTCCTGAGCGTCGTGCTGTTCGCGGGGCAGGTGGCCTTCAGCCACTGGTGGCTGGCGCGCTTCCGCTTCGGCCCGGTGGAGTGGCTGTGGCGCTCGCTCACCTACGGCCGCATGCAGTCCCTGCGCGGGGTTTCCAGCCCGGCGTCCGCGGCGAACTGAAGGGGCGGCACGCGGGACAAAAAAGAACCCCGGGTCCCGCGAGGAGGCGGGAGCCCGGGGTCTTTCAGGAGCGGAGCGCGGCGGCTTCGCCGCGCCCCAGTCCTTCAGGTACTACTTGACCTTGTAGGAGGCCGCCATCACGGTCTTGATGTAGCCGTCGACCGTGGTGTCCACCAGGCTCGGCACACCGACCACGCTGATGTAGTACTTGCCCACCGGGATGTTGCGCAGGATGCAGCTCTCCGTCGCGCTCTCGCGGACGCCACGGCAGTTGTACTCGAACTGGGTCGGGGCGGCGGCGGCGCGGACGTAGAGGTCGGCGTTGCCCTCACCCTCGCCCAGGACGACGGACAGGGTGTTGATGCCGGAGTCCTTCTTGAACTCGGGCACGTCGATGATGAACGTCTGCACGGAGCCCGGCACGCCCGAGAGGTTCTCGATGCGGGTCTCGTTGCCGATGTCCACGTAGCCGCCCTTCCAGGTCACGGAGAGGCTGGTGCCGGAGTAGGACGTGAAGCCCTTGATCATCACGTACCAGACGCCCTTGGGGCCGGAGCTGGCGAACGTGCAGACCTCGCTGTTGCCGGACTTGTACGGACGGCAGTCGTACAGGGAGTCCGTCGGGGCGTTGTTCTTGCGGACGTAGAGGTCCGCGTCACCCGTGCCACCGGACAGCGTGAAGGTCACGTCCGTGGCGCCCTCGGGGATCGTCACGGAGTAGTACTGCTTGCTGCCGGAGGTGCCGGAGATGTCCGTCACGGGCACGCCCTTCTCGATCGGCGTGGTGACCGGAGGAGGCACGGGCACGCCCACGCCCACGGCCTTCCAGGCGTTGCCCACCGAGGCGATCTCCGCCGCGGTGAAGCCCAGCTGCGTCGCGGCCTGCTCCGACGCGGTCTTCGCCGCCTCGAAGTTGGAGGACGCGGTCAGCAGGTCGGTGTTGATCTTGTAGAAGACGCGGGCGGCCTTCTCGAAGCCGATGCCGGTGACGACCTGGGTCGTCTTGCCGCGCACGTGCGTGCCACCCTGGGACATCAGGTAGAACGCGTAGTTGGAGATACCCGAGCTGTAGTGCACGTCCACGCCGGAGCTGTAGTCCGGGTAGTAGTCGAGCGAGTCCCCATCCTTCGTGGGGTTGTCCATGTAGCGCAGGCCGTCGCCCGGGATGTTCGGGGTCCAGACGTCGTCGCCGACGATCCAGGTGTTGGCGTCGATGACCTTGCCCTTGCTGTACCACTCGCAGACCGCGCCGAAGATGTCGGAGAGCGACTCGTTCAGGCCGCCGGACTCACCGGAGTAGGTGAGGTCGGACTCGTTCTCCGTCACGGCGTGCGTCAGCTCGTGCGCCGTCACGTCCAGCGAGTTCGCCAGGTTGGAGGCGTTCACGCCGTCGCCATCGCCGTACACCATCTGGGTGCCGTCCCAGTAGGCGTTCACGTAGTTGTTGCTGTAGTGCACGAAGCTCTTCAGCGTCGCGCCGGCGTTGTTGATGGAGTCGCGGCCGAACAGGTTCTGGTAGCAGTCGTAGACCGTGCCCAGGTGGTCGTAGTTGTTGTTCACGACCGGGTCGGCGTGGGCGGCATCACCCTCCCACCGGGCGCGCACGCCGCCCGTGGGGACGTTCGTGCGGTGCTGCATGTCGTTGACCTGGCGGTTCTTCGCCGAGTGGATGTGCGGAACGCGCTCGAAGACGTCGCCCGTCTTGGCGTTCACGTACACGGAGTCATCCACCGGGGTGGTGTCCGCCAGCTCGCCCTGGACGCGAACTTCGTACGCCAGGATGAGCTCGTTGCCAGAGCGGCGGTACACGAGCTGGGGCTCGCCCTTGGTGTCCGCGCGCTCCGGGGAGCCGCGATCACCGATGGCCGCCGCGATGGCCGCCTCGGAGGCGATGGAGGCCTTGGCCTCGGCCTGCAGGTCGCCGCGGGCGTTGGTGTTCACCGCGAACACGGAGCCGTTGCGCGCGTGCAGACGGACCTCGGCGCCCTGCACCAGGATGCCGTTCTTGGTCACGCCGTAGCGGTAGTGCGTGTCACCGTCGAAGCCGACGTAGGCCTTCTTCAGGAACAGGTCGCTCGGGTTCAGGCGGAACAGCGGCGCCACGCTCGCGAGCACCGGCGCCAGCTGCTGCTGGGCCGCGATGCCCTGGATGGCGGACGGCGCGGGGACGGAACCAAAGGAACCGGTGACGAAGGTGGGGACCGCGTCGGAGTCAGCCGCGATGACCTTCTGGCCCGCCGTCAGGTTGGCGGAAGCCTTCTGGACGTTCGCGTCCTCCGTGTTCGAGGCAGGGGCGCCATCGGTGCAAGCGCCAACCATCAGGGACAGGGCAGCGGCACCCAGGGCGCCGCGAACTCGCTTCTCGTACATGCAAGCCTCCTAAGGGGAGAGATTAGAAACGACTGTGCCACAAGAGTTGCGCGTATTTCAAGTACAGGCGAGATTTCCACTTTTACATCGCTTCTCAGACTTCGAGACTATCTCGCAACTGCTTGAAATGACGGAGGGACTCACGCAGCCCGCGGGAACGGGGTGGATGCTTCAAACCGGTTAGGCGGCTACTTCATGGCTGAAGTACCTGTCGGCGGATGCGTGCAATGAGTGAACGTCGGGGAGAAATTGCCGTCTCATTTATTCCCGACCCGGGTGGGTCCGTGCGGCCACGGACATCCGGCACGGCCCCGGGGG
>NZ_RAWL01000577.1:0-4488 GCF_003668885.1 Corallococcus sp. AB049A
GGCCAGGGCTTCGCGGCCACGTGCACGGCGGTCATCGCGCTGGCGTCCACGCTGGCGGACATGACGACCATCCTGCTCGTCGCCCCCCTGCTGCGCGTCGCGTACATGCTGCGCGGCGGGCGGCTGGCCTGGGTGTGGTGGGCCATGGGCATGTCCGGCGCGGTGTGGCTCTTCTACGACGCGCGCGAGTGGCTGGCGCCGCTGCTGCCCGGCAACCCCGCGGAGGCGGTGGAGCTCCTGCGCACGCTGCGCACCTCGGGGCTCGCGATGCTGGGGCTCGCCGGGTGGTTGCAGCGCTCGGCGCTCATGGCGTCCCAGCGCCAGACGAGCGCCAGCGTCGTCGTCCCCACGGCCTGACAAAGTCCCGCCCCCCTCGCATCCGGCCCGCTCCGTCTCCCGGGGCGGGCCGTCGTGTTTCCAGGGGCCTGGGCTTGGGAGACACTGGGGCTTCCTGTTTCCGCCCTGGAGGCTCCCAGCCCATGCGCCCTTCCCCGAGGTCCCTGTTGTTGGCCACCTGTCTGCTGGCCGGGTGCCGGACGGCGAGAGAGGCCCCGGTTCCGCCCGCGAAGGCGGACTGTGGCCCGGTGATTCCCGGCATGGAGGCGGTGCTCAAGCCCGCGGCCTTCGTCGTCCTGGGGGAGATCCACGGCACGCGGGAGGCGCCGGACTTCGCGGCGCGGCTGGCGTGTCACGCGGCGGCGGCGGGACAGCCGGTGCGGCTGGCGTTGGAGCTCCCCTTGGAGGAGCAGGCGCGCCTCGATGCGTTCGTCGCGGGTGAATCCGAGGGGCCGCCCGACAGCGCCTTCTGGCGCCGCGAGGCGCAGGACGGCCGCACCAGCGAGGCCATGCGCCACCTGCTGGAGCGCGTGCGCGAGTGGACGCGCGCGGGCCTGCCGGTGCGGGTGGTGGCCTTCGACGCGGGCGGCAAGGACCGCGACGACACGATGGCCACCTGGCTGCGTCAGGCCAGGAGCGAGGCGCGCGGGGACACCTTCATCGTGCTCGTGGGCAACCTGCACGCGCGCCGCGACGTGGGCGCGCCCTGGGACGACAAACTCCAGTTCATGACGCACCGGCTGCTCGAAGCGGAGCCCGGACTGGTGTCGCTCGACGTGGTGAACGCCGGGGGCTCCGCGTGGGTCTGCCGGGGAATGACGGCGGACACCTGTGGTCAGCATCCGCTGCGAAGCCGTGGCGAAGCAGGCGCCACGGGCATCACGCTCCAGAAGAAGGCGGAGGATCCGGACGGCTACGACGGCACCTACGCCGTCGGACCGATGACCGCCTCACCGCCCGCGTTCAGCGCCACGAGCACCGCGACGCCCGCGCCGCACTGACACGACCATCGCCGCGCCCAGCGCGCCCAGCGTAAGCAGGCCCAGCGCCACGCCGGGAACCAGCCCCGGCGTCCGGTAGCGCATCACCACCGAGTGCCGTCCCGCCGGCACCGGCACCGCGCGCACCGCCACGTTGGCGGCGAGGATGGGCACGGGCGCGCCATCCAGCGTCGCGGTCCAGCCGGGCTGGTACGCATCGTTGATCACCAGGACGGAGGGCGCGGCAGCCTCCACGTCCACCGTGAAGTGCTCCGGCGACTCACGAGTCACGCGCACGCCGCCCGTGCCGGACGCGGCCTCCACCGGCAGCGGCTCCGGACACTCCACGAGGGCGGTCCCGGGCGCCGCGGGCTCGGGCGCGGTCATCCGCTTCACGGCGTCATCGGCCGTCGCCACGCACTCCGGCCGGGCCAGGTGGATCCGCGCGGGCGCATCGGGGTGCCCCAGCAGCGTCGCCTCGAAGAGCGGATCCACCGCCACCACCCGCGTCCCCGGAGGCGGTCCCCCGGTGAGCTCCCGCGTGCGCGTCACCGTGAAGGGCGTGGACAGGCGGGGCGCCAGCTCGAAGGCCCAGCGCCGGGGGTCGTTCATCAACCGGCCCAGGCGCGGGCTGCGCCCCGGCAGGTAGCTGGCCGCGCTCTCGATGCCCCAGAACACCGACGTGTCCGGCGCGAGCACCGCCACCTGCCCCAGGCTCAGCCGGTCCTTGAACTCGTAGCCCTTCAAGGGGGGCGCCCCGTAGCCCTTCACCATCAGGTTCACCCGCACGGGCTCGTCCGGAGCCGAGGCCGCGCGGATCCGCTCCACGAGCGGAGGCGGCGTCTCCAGGATCTCCGCCGGTGACACCTGGTAGAGCGGACCGTTCTCCCAGGAGAGCGCGGCCCACTGAATCACCACCAGCCCCGCCGCCAGCCTGGGCCGCCACGCCAGGACCGCGCACAGGAGCGCCAGCCCCGTGGCCAGGCCCCCCATGCGCACCACATTGCCGGACAGGCCCTCGATGGCCGCGGCGGGCGCATCCGGCCAGTGCGGCAGCACGTAGCCCCGCGTCCACAGCCCGCCCACCGACTCGCCCAGCACGACCGCCGCGCAGAAGGCCGCCACCGCCATGCCCGCGACGATGACCGCGCGAGGATTTCCTCCGGGCCCCAGACACCGCCGCCAGCCCAGGGCCGCGCCCACCGCGAGCCCCAGCACCAGGAAGGACCCCAGCTTCTCCGGGTAGCGGAAGGGCCGCCACGGCGGCAGCAGTTGATACACCCAGCCGTACACGGGCAGCAGCGAGCCCAGCATCAGCGCCAGCAGCAGCAGCCACGCGCCCACGAACACCCAGGTGCGCCGCTGCCGCCACGAAGCCCCCACGCCCGCCAGCGCCAGCACGAACGCGGGCGTGCCCACGTAGAGCGAGTCCACCCACGCGCGCGTGAAGGCCCCCGTGCGGATGAGCTTGCGCACGGCGAGCTCCGGGATGCCGCGGACGCCCACCGGATCCGTCAGGAACGGGCCCAGCAGCAGCTCCCCCACCCGCAGCGGGTGCAGCGAGAAGTCCTGCGCCTCCGCCAGCGACCGGGCCCCGGGCTCGCCCGTCATCACCAGCGCCGCGGCGGGAAGCAGCTGGGGCGCGGCCAGCAGGCCGCCGGTGGCCACCAGCAACAGACACGCCCCCACGCGCCGGCCCCATGTGCCCGGCGCCGTCACGGGCTCTGTCAGCGCCACCAGCACGCCCAGCGCCTGGGTGACGGCGAACGCCTGCGCATCCCCGCCGAACGCGACCAGGGCCAACAGACCACCGCCCACCGCCAGCCGGGCCGCCGACGGACGCCGCACGAAGCGCAGCACGCCCCACAGCGCGGCGGGGACGGTGCTCGCAGCCAGCAGGTACGTGGGGTTGTTCGTGATGCAGACCAGGTAGCCGCTGAAGGTGAACGTCAGCGCCCCGAACAGCGCGCCCGCGCGGGGGACGCCCCACTCGCGCAGCAGCGCCACCGTGCCCAGGAACGCCACGGGGAAGCACACGAGCACGGTGAGCTTCACCGCCACGCCCAGGGGCAGCACCAGGTGCAGGAGCGCCGTGGGGTGGAACACACCGGAGATGAAGATGGCGGGGAACGACTGCCCGAAGCCGTCGTAGGGGAACCAGTCGGGGAACCCGCCCCGGGACACGCGCTCGGCCCAGTAGGCGCGCATCGGGTAGAAGGCCCGCAGCGTGTCGCCCGCGAGGAAGACGTCACTCGTGAACGTGGCCCGGAAGAAGAAGAGCGCGGGCAGCACCAGCGACAGGCCCCCGAGCACCCAGCGCCAGCCTGGGCGCTCACGCCGGGGGGCTGCCTCGGGAATCGGTGCGTCGGGGTTCGTGTCCACGTGTGCGGGCATCGTCGGTGAGGCCCGGCCCCAAGCCAAGTGTCGTCCGCGCACACCCGGGACACCGGGGGAATGGCCGTCCTCCCACCGGGCGCGCTACATGCGCGGCTCCATCCCTTTTTGCCGGCACGAGGAACCTGGAATGCTCGCACGCACCTGGCGCGGAGTGACGAAGGCGGAGGACGCCGACGCCTACCTCGCCTATCTCCACCAGACAGGCCTCACGCACTACCGGCGCACGCCGGGCAACCTGGCCGCGTACTGCCTGCGCAAGGTGGCGGACGGGCGCGCGGAGTTCCTGCTCGTCACGCTGTGGGAGTCCATGGACGCGGTGAAGCGCTTCGCGGGGGACACGCCGGAGCGCGCCATCTTCTTCCCGGAGGACGACCGCTACCTCATCGACCGGGACCTGCACGTCACCCACTACGAGGTCCCCTTCGCGCAGGGCCAGGCCTTCGAGCCCGAGCGCGTCCGCTTCGACGACTTCCGCGTGGCGGGGCCCGCGGGAGACCTGCGGCTGGTGGACACGGGTGGGGGCGGGAAGTCGCTGCCGGTGGTCTTCGTGCACGGGCTCGCGGGCAACGCGTCCCACTGGCAGGCGCAGCTGGAGCACCTGGCCCGCCAGGGCCGCCGGGGCATCGCGCTGGAGCTGCGGGGCCACGGCGGCTCCACCGTTCCGGAGCCGGAGGACTACACGCTGGAGTCGCTCGCCGGGGACATCTCCGCCGTCGTGCGGGCGCTGGGGCTGCGCCGCTTCGTGCTGGTGGGGCACAGCATCAGCGGGGGCGTG
>NZ_RAWL01000578.1:0-4487 GCF_003668885.1 Corallococcus sp. AB049A
TCCTCCACCACCACCGCCTCCCTCGCCGTCCTCCTCCGTCTCACGGTGGATGAACATCACCACGTCGGCGTCCTGCTCGATGGAGCCGGACTCACGCAGGTCGGACAGCATGGGCTTGCCGCCCTTGCGCTCTTCGACCTTACGGCTGAGCTGGCTGAGCGCGATGATGGGCACCTCCAGCTCCTTGGCCAGCTGCTTGAGCGCGCGGGAGATTTCCGCGACTTCCAGCTGGCGGCTCTCCACCTTGCCCTTCTGGTGCATCAGCTGGAGGTAGTCGATGACGATGAGCGACAGGCGCGGGTCCTTCTGCTTCACGCGCCGCGCCTTCGCGCGCAGGTCGAAGGGGGACAGGCCGCCGGAGTCGTCGATGTAGATGGGCGCGTTGTAGAGCGCGCCGGCCATCTCCTGGAACTTCTCCTCGTCATGGGGCGACAGGCGGCCGCCGCGCAGCTTCTTCATGTCCACGCGCGCGGTGGACGCGAGCAGACGCATGAGCAGCTGATCCGCGGGCATTTCCAGGCTGAAGATGCCGACCGCCTTGTTCTCCTTCAGCGCCGCGTGCACCGCGATGTTCATGGCGAAGGACGTCTTGCCCACGCCGGGACGCGCCGCGAGGATGATGAGCTCACCGGCGTGCAGGCCGGTCAGCTGATTGTCCAGGTCGATGTAGCCCGTGGACAGACCGGTCACGCCGGTGTTCGCGGTCTTCATCTTGTCCAGCAGGTCGAGCGTCTGCTCCATCAGCTCGCTGACCGGACGCAGGTCGCCTTCGCGCTTCTTCTCCGCGAGGAGGAAGACCTTGCGCTCGGCCTCGTCGAGCAGGACCTCCAGCTCGCCCGTCTCCTGGCTGGCGAGGTCCTGGATCTCCCGGCCCACGTTGGCCAAGCGCCGGCGCAGCGCCTGATCCTTGACGATGTGGGCGTACTGCACGGCGTTGGCCGCCAGCGGGACGACCTGGTCCAGGCCCATCAGGTACGCGGGACCGCCCACCGCGACGAGCTGGCCGAGGATCTTCAGCTCCTCCGCGAGCGTCAGGTGGTCCACCTGCTTGCTCTGCTGATCCAGCCGCATCATCGCGGCGAAGATCTGCGCGTGCGAAGGGCTGGCGAAGTCGTCCGCGTGGACGACCTCCGCCACGGGCGTGATGAGCCCGTTGTCCGCCAGCACGGCGCCCAGCACCGCTCGCTCCGCGGCAAGGTCCTCGTGGACCCGCCGTCCTTCCCTACCGTCCAGGACGTTCTGCATGGCTGCTTGGAACCTCTACAGGCAGCGTCTGACACGTTCCAGCGGACGTCCAGTTTCCAGGCAACAGACCTGTAGCACCCGGTGGGTCCGGGAAGGATGACACGACTCGCCGTGTCCCCCGGGCCCGGCCTCCCGGTGAACCGACCCGGCGCGTCGGGCTATCCGGCGGCGCCCCACTGCTGGAGGAAGGCCTCCCGGTGGGTGCGACTGAGGATCACCGTGGAGCCGTCCTTGAGCACGAGGATGCCGTCCCCATGGGTCCACGGCTCCAGGCGGGCCACGGCGTCCAGGTTCACCAGGTCGCTGCGGTGCACGCGCACGAAGCGGGTGGGGTCCAGGCGCTCCTCCAGGGCGCGCAGCGTCTGGCGGACCAGGTGTTCCCCCTGGGCGGTGAAGAGGCGCACGTACTTGTCCTCCGAGGACAGGCGCCACACGGTGTCCAGGCGAAGGGGCACCCAGCCCTCGCCGACCTTCACGACCAGCCGCTCCAGGGGGCGCTCCGGGCGGGCCTTCGCCACCGTGGTGAGCAGGGCCTCCAGGGCGGCGGTGCCGTGCGTCCCGGCGCCGAGCAGCGCATGGGCCTTGTCGAGCGCCCGGGAGAAGCGGCCGGCGTCGTAGGGCTTGAGGAGGTAGTCCGCCGCGTGGGCCTCGAAGGCCTGGAGCGCGAAGCGCTCGTAGGCGGTGGAGAAGATGACCGCGGGACATGCGTCCGGCCCCAGCGCCTCCAGGACCTCGAAGCCGGTGAGGCCGGGCATCTGCACGTCCAGCACCACCAGGTCCGGCCGCAGCGCCTCGATGCGCGCCAGTGCCTCCGTCCCGTCCTGGGCCTCGCCCACGCAGGTGAAGCGCGAGTCGTCTGCCAGCAGGCGCTTCACCTTGGCTCGCGCCGGGGCCTCATCGTCCACGACCAGCACACGGAAGACCGTCACGAGGCCTCCTTTGGGCGCGCCGGATGCGTCCGCGCCGCCGGCCGGAACGACCTCACGCGCGTTGCCCTCATGAAGTCTCCACCCGGGGCAGCCACACCGTCACGCGGGCGCCGCCTTCGGGCCCCGCGCCTTGCTCCAGCCGGGCCCGTTCGCCGTGCAGCAGCGTGAGCACGCGCGCAAGCTGCGTCAGCCCCACGCCGGGCCCGGAGGCAGGGGAGGGGGCTCCGAAGCCTCGCCCGGTGTCCTCCACCTCCAGCGCCCAGCGGTCCGCTTCGGCACGCGCGCGGATGCGCACCTCCAGCGCTCCGCGCAGGTCCTGGTTGTGCTTCACCGCGTTCTCCACCAGCGTCTGCAGCGCGAAGCAGGGCACGCGCTGCGTCTCCAGCCCCGGCGCCACGTCCCAGCGCACCTCCAGCCGGTCGCCGAAGCGCGCCGCCAGCAGCGCCACGAAGCGCTCGGTGTGGCCGCGCTCCTCGGCCAGCGTCCAGGTGGGCTCGGTGCGCTCCAGGCTCGCGCGCAGCAGCTGCCCCAGGTCGCTCAAGAGCCGGTCCGTGCGCGGCAGGTCCTCGTACATCACCGACCCGATGGTGTGCAGCGCGTTGAAGAGGAAGTGCGGGTGCAGCTGGCCCGTGAGCGACTGGAG
This sequence comes from Corallococcus sp. AB049A, assembly GCF_003668885.1. Taxonomy (NCBI): domain Bacteria; kingdom Pseudomonadati; phylum Myxococcota; class Myxococcia; order Myxococcales; family Myxococcaceae; genus Corallococcus; species Corallococcus sp. AB049A. Next base: position 2,818 of record NZ_RAWL01000578.1, read on the forward strand.
CTGCGCGGCCCGCAGCTCCCCCTCCAGCTCCGCCGAGCGCAGCGCGCGGGCCTGCCGCTCCCGCCACTCATACAGGAGCGAGATGACCGCGCAGCCCAGGCCGTAGGAGATGAGGTCCTTCTGGGCCTCCATCGGGAGCGCGTAGACGGGAGGCCCCAGGTCGTAGTCCCCCAGCTCCAGCAGCGCGTAGACGGCGTGCCGCAGCCCCGCCATCCCCAGGATGTGCAGCGACGTGAAGAGGAGGAAGGCCGCGGCGTGGATGCCCAGGAAGCGCGCCCAGCCCACGCGGGGCGACGGCGCGTTGAGCACCGCCGTCATCAGGATGGGCAGGATGAGCGTCACGACCAGCGCGCTGGTCACCTCCCAGATGAAGGCCGGCGCCCAGTGGCCCGGATGCGGCTGCATGAGCTGCATCAGCCGCACCGCGCTGCCCTGCCACACGCCCAGGGCCAACCCGAACGCGAACACCTTCAGCGCCGGGCGCAGCCGCAGCCGGGGCCAGCGCCATCGCGTGGCTGGAACGTCCTCCCAGGCGCTCACCCCACGGCCTCCGGAGCCAGGACCGCCGGACGCGCCGCGCGCGGCTTCATGCCGAAGAGCGGCCGCAGCCAGGACACGCGGGACACGCCCTCGCACAGCGCCAGCGTGACGGCGAAGGACACGGTGAGCACCACCCCGAGCAGGGCCCACGGGCCCACCGGCAGGCGCAGGCACAGGTAGCCCACGCAGACGATGACCGTCTGGTGGAAGATGTAGAACGGATACGACAGCGCCTGCGCGTGCGGAAGCCACGCCGGGGACGTGCGCACGTGGTGCCGCGCCCAGGCCAGCGCCGTCAGCACCCCGCTCCAGATGAGCACCGTGCCCCCCACGATGGCGGGCACCACCGGCATCACCGGCCACGGCCACACCACCTCCACGACGAGCGCCGCCACCGTCAGGGCCAGGAGCCCGTGGCGCAGCGCCACCAGCCGGTCCCACACGCCCGGGCAGCGGGCCAACAGGTGCCCGTAGAGGAACAGCTGGCCGTAGTGGAGGAAGGTGCGCGGATCATCGAACAGCGCGTGCGTCTCCGGGAAGTCGCGCAAGAGCACCCGGTTGAGCGCCAGCGGCACCCCGAGCCACAGCACGTTCACCCCGCGCGACAGCCACGCGTCCGCCCCCGCGAGGAACCGCCCACCGGCCTGCGTGCGCAGCAGCGCGAAGAGGGGCAGGGCCAGCAGGCAGTAGTGGAACAGGTAGGCCACGAACCACAGATGGTGCCAGCTGAAGCTGCCCGCGGGATAGGACACGAACTCGAACACCGTCGGGTAGAACGCGGCGTAGCTGCCGTGGAACTGCCCCCGGAACAGCCGCTCCACGTAGATCTGCGGCGGCACCACCACGAACATGCCGAACACCAGCGGCAGCAAGAGCCGCTTCGTCCGGTCCTTCGTGAACGCCCTCAAGGAGCGCCGCCGCAGCGCGAACGCCGTGCCCGCGCCGGAGATGACCATCAAGAGCGGCATGCGCACCAGGTGCAGCACGCCCATGACGGGCTCCAGCACCGGCAGCGCCTGGGAGCTCTTGATGTGCCAGTCCCAGGTGTTGAACATCATCCCGGTGTGGAACAGGTGCAGCACCACGATGGCCAGCACCCGGAGCCAGTCCAGGTCGGGGTGGTGCACGGG
>NZ_RAWL01000579.1:0-4484 GCF_003668885.1 Corallococcus sp. AB049A
CCGGGGGCACCGGGGACGGTGTCTCCACGGAGGAAGGACGGGGACGCTTTGACTTGGAGCGGCTCATGGCGACACAGGGGCGGCGAGCAGGTGCAACCTCAACATTTCCAGCACGTGGGACGCGGCGAACAGGCGGACCCGGTCCCGGTCACCCGCGAGCGAGATGCGCTCACAGCGGGGCTCCATGCCGGGGCCGGCCAGTCCGCAGTACACGGTGCCCACGGGGTCCTCGGGCGTGCCTCCGCCGGGTCCCGCGTAGCCCGTGACGGACAGGCCGAACGTGGCGCCACATGCGGCGCGGACGCCTTCCGCCATGGCGAGCGCCGTCTGGGAGGACACCGCGCTGTGCTTCGCGAGGACGTCCGCGGGCACGCCCACCCAGGCGGACTTCATCTTCTCCGAGTAGACGACCGCGCCGCCGATGAAGACCTGGCTGGAGCCCGGGATGGCCGTGAGCTGCTGCGCGATGAGGCCTCCCGTGCAGCTCTCCGCCACCGCCAGCGTATGGCCGCCCCGCGCCAGCAGGTCCAGGAGGACGGGCGCGTATTCGCGGCCATCCGCGCCGTAGACGTGCGTGCCCAGCACCTGCCGGCACGCGGTCTCCGCGGCGGCGAGCGCGGCGTCCGCCTCCGCCTGCGAGGGGGCCTCCGCCATCAGCTTCAGGTGGTTCTCCGGCGCGTGCGTCCGGAAGCCGAACACCACCCGGGGATGGTTGGGGGCCAGGGGCATCACCCGCTCGTTCAGCACGGACTCGGGCAGGCGCACGGTTCGCAGCAGGCGGAAGGCCCGGAACGTCCGGTGGGCTTCCGCCGCGAGCCAGGTCCGCACGCGCGGCAATACCTCTCCGTCCACCAGGGCGCGGTACTCGCGCGGGACACCCGGCAGGAAGAACAGGTGGGCTCGGCCCAACCGCTGGATGACCAGCGGCGCGGAGCCCTGTGGGTTGCGCACCGGCTCGGTGCCCGCGGGGATGCGCGCCATGCGCAGGGCGCCGGGATTCAGGGCCATGCCCCGCGCGGCGTAGCGCTCCTTCAACCAGCCGAGCACTCGCGCGTCCTCTTGCATGGACACGCCCGCGGCGGCGGCGGCGCACTCCAGCGTGAAGTCGTCCGACGTGGGGCCGAGGCCTCCCGAGACGATGACCACGTCCGCGCGCGCCGAGGCCTCCAGCAGCGCGCCCGTGATGTCCGGACGCACGTCGCCCACCACCGTGACCCGTTCGACCTTCACACCCAGGTCGAAGAGGCGGGCTTCCAGCCAGGTGCTGTTGGTGTCCGTGATGAGGCCGGTGACGAGCTCGTCACCGGTGCACAGCAGCTCGACGCGCATGGGCCGGGCATCCTAGCGGCCAGCACGGCCCGCGTCCCGGCTCCCGCGCCTGACTGCTCAGAGGAACGCGGGACCGTCGTCCGTGGTGGCGTTGGGCTCGGAGTCCTCGTCGTCGTCCTCGTCGAGCCCGGCCGCCACCACCACCGCCGCGACGGCGCCGACCTTGCGCGACGCCAGCCGGCTGCGCACGGAGACCGCGGACTCCACCAGCCCCATGAGCAGGTACGCGGCGAAGTACGTCACCAGCACCCAGGCCGGGTGGAAGCGCTGGGCGATGAACGCGCCCGCGAGCGCCATGACCATGAAGACGAGCGCCGTCTTGCGGCTGGGACGCGCGTCCTTGAAGGTGCGGTAGCGCACCGTGGACACCATCAGCAGCGACAGGGCGCCCACCGCCACCGCCACCGGCAGGCGCGCGCCGTCACCGAGCGCCTCGCCCTGCGTGGCCACGTGGTGGGAGATGATGAGCGAGACGAGCACGCCGGCCGCCAGCGGGATGGGCAGCCCCACGAAGAAGCTTCCGCCACCGCCGTGCGGGTTGCGCATGGCGAGCACGTTGAAGCGCGCCAGCCGCATGGCGCCGCAGGCCATGAACGCGAAGGAGATGAACAGGCCCCAGAAGCCCATGGGGGCCAACGCCCACTTGTAGACGAGCAGCGCCGGCGCCGCGCCAAAGGACATGACGTCCGCGAGGCTGTCGAGTTGCATGCCGAAGTCGCTCTGCGTCTTCGTCAGGCGGGCCACCCGTCCGTCGAACCCGTCGAAGAACATGGCGAAGAGGATGGCCAGGGCCGCCTGGTACAGCTGCACCGGTTCAGCCTCACCCGAGCACAGGGTGATGGCGTAGAAGCCACAGAAGATGGAAGTGACGGTGAAGAGGTTCGGGAGCACGAACATCAGTTTCCGCAGCTTCATCGTTCCCTCGACTTCCCCAGGTGGTCGGCTGCCCATGTGGCAGAAACGGCGAGGGAACGGACCTTAGCAGGGTTTTATTCGCGCCGGAGTCAGTCCCCGGTCGCATGGGAGGAGAAATGCCGTACGGGCAGTGGGCCCTGTGGGGATTGACCGCGGCGGCCGTCCTGCTGCTGGTGAACGTGGCGTGGGTGCTGCTCGTGCGGCGGTGGTATCGCCTCAAGGGGCCCCTTCCCGAGATGCTGCGCGTGAAGTGCGCGGATGGGTGGGAACTGACCGTGCACGCCCGCCGGGCGCCGGTGCGCCGCTTCGCGGAGCCCGTCCTCCTGTGCCACGGGCTGGCGGCCAACCGCTTCACCTTCGACTTCGAGCCGCCCTACTCCGTGGCCCACTACCTCACCGAGGCCGGCTTCGACTGCTTCAGCGTGGAGTGGCGCGGCACGGGGCACTCGCAGCGTCCGCCCAGGGGACGGCGGCCCACGGACTTCACCGTCGACGACCACATCACCCACGACGGGCCGGCCCTGCTGGAGCTGGCGCTGAAGGAGACCGGCGCGAAGCAGGCGTTCTGGCTGGGCCACTCCTTGGGAGGCCTGGTGGGGTACGGCGTGGCGCAGGGGCCCGAGGGCGTGAAGCTGGCGGGCCTGCTCGAGCTGGGAGCGCCGGTGTACCTCAAGTCCGAGCCGTTCCTGCGGACGCTCATCTCGCTGGGCGTGCGCGCGGCGTGGCCCGGGAGCATCCGGCAGTCGTGGGTGAGCGCCAGCATGGCGCCCTTCCTGGGCTACCTCGCGCTGCCGCTGTCGGACATCGTCGTGAATCCCCGGCACGTCCCGCCGCGCGTCCTGCGGCAGCTGTCCGTCAACATGATGGCGGCGATGAGCCGCAAGGTGCTGCTCCAGTTCCAGGACTGGATCTCCCACGACGCGTTCCGCTCCTACGACCGCAAGACGGACTGGCGCGCGGGCATCGCGAAGCTCCAGCTGCCCGTGCTGGTGATGGGCGGCAGCGCGGACCGCCTGGCCACCTCGGCCAACGTGGAGGCGCAGTACGCGCTGCTCACGTCGCCGGATCGCACCCTGCACGTCTTTGGCCGGGACCGCGGGGACAAGATGGATTACGGCCACGGGGACCTCATCTTCGGCACCGGCGCGCCCGAGGAGGTCTACCCCGTCATTCGCGAGTGGCTCGAGCAGCGCGCCACGCCCCTGCCCCCCACGTCCGCGCCCGCTCAGGGCTGAGGCGCGCGGGCGTCGAGCTGGACACAGGGGGCGCGAAGGCCTCGCGTGGTGCTGGCGTCGACGTGGCGCAGGTGGACGCGCGTCTGGCCCTCGCAGTCGGTGGAGACGAGCTCGCCTTGAGCGTCCTTCGCGGTGAGGTCCTCCACCTGCAACTGGCCCTCTTCGATGGCCAGCAGGATGGAGCCGGAGGTGTCACGCACGTCGATGTTGCGTGACGTCAGGGTGGCCCGCGAGTCCACCGCCACCGCGGCGAGCCCGCATCCCGAGAGCCGGGCCTTGCGGAGCGCCACCTTCGCCCGCTGCGAGGCCAGCACGCACGAGCCCCTGGCGCCCTCGACGGTCACGGTGTCGACGTCCGCGTCCACGTTGCGCAGGTGGAGCCCGTCACCCGCGATGCCATCCGCGGTGCTCACGCCCGTGATGACTCCGTCCCGCAGGCGCACGCGGCCCTGCAGCGCCACCACGCCGTACTCCCTCGAGCCCTCCAGGCGGAAGCGCCGCACCTCCAGGTCCGAGGCGGTGAGCTGCAGCGCGCCGTAGTTGCCCGCGTCCTTCACGACCACGTCCTCCAGGAGCCCGGTGGCCGCCGTGAGCCCCAGGCCCGCGCGCGTGGCGTGCTCCGAGGTGAAGCCCCGCACCGACAGCCGGGCCCGGTTGGCCGTCACGCCGTACTCGTGGCCCTGGACCCGCACGTCCACCAGCGTCAGCGCGCCCTCCACGGTGGAGAACGCCGTGCCCGTGCCTCCCGAGACCCGCGCCCGTTCGACCTCGGCCGTGCCGCCCTCCTGGCTCAGCGCCATCCGGGCTCCCTGGACGCACACGCCCTCCAGGCGGACCGTGGCGCCGCCCCGGGTCCGGACGGCGCGATCAAACGGCCCCACGAACGCGCTGTCCCGGAGGATCAGCGAGGGCGCGGCCTCCGGGGTTCCGGCCTCCACGAGCACGCCCAGTGCCGTGCCTGCCGGCTTCGGTGCCGGGGCGGCGGGTGGATCACAGGTCCATGCC